>CAZFOX010000201.1:0-8077 GCA_964520565.1 uncultured bacterium
ATCCTAAAGCCCATTCTGGACGATGCGCCAAATCACACATATCCAGAATTTCAATAATTTCCTCACGGATTTGGTTTTTGGCTTGCGCGATAACTGAATCAAGAGATTCTCCAGTAGGGGCGTTTAATCCTATACCGGGTAATCCATCCTGGGCGGCAATTGCGTTTTTCCCTGAGGTTTTGGCTTGCAGTTCGGCAAGAACATCTTTCAAGTTCCCGATGGCGTCGGTAAAACCGTTCTGGACGCCACTATCCCCAAAGAAAATCCCAGCTTGCGTCTTGTGAACGGATTCCTTCGAGAGCCGCCGGTTCCGTGCGACCAGGTCAACGAACATCGAATAGATCCGGTTTACTTCGGTCTGGATGGATTCCTTGGCGTGATCGGTAAGGGGTTCCAGGCTGTTCTGTTCAGCCTTGTATTCACCAGCGCGAAAGATGGAATACGCAAGGCCTTCCTGCTTATTCCGTTCGGAGGTTTCCACATGGACAGCGATCACACCTACGCTGCCCACGCCGCCGGTTCGAGTAACGTAGACCTTGTCCGCAGCGGAAGCAATCCCGTAAGCGGCGGAAAACGCTTCCTCGTTGGCAATCGCCCAGATCGGCTTCGATCCTCGTGCCTTGTAGATCGTGTCGGACAGGTCGAACATTCCACCTGCTTCGCCGCCAGGGGAATTCACATTGAACAGAATCGAGGTTACGGAAGGATCGCTGGAAGCCTGCAAGAGATCGCGTTCGATGTCGTTGTAGGACTGCATACCGAACAGCCGTTCGAGAAATCCCAGTTCGCCGGATACAAGCGCGCCGGACACGTCGATGATGGCAACGCCGTTTGAAACCTGGTAATTCCGGCGGGATTCCAGCGAATCCTTGAAATTGGCCAGGCTCAGGTCAAACCGGCTTTGGAGAATCGGTTCCAACCGAGCCGGTTCAATTGCCAGCGTCCGCCCGAAAAAGGCGGGATAACTGATTTGCGTTTGTGGTTTGTGGAAAAACAACATTGAAACCTCCTTAATTCATCCATTTACGGATTGGATACGTATCGGCAATCTGTTTGTTTTTATGGATCAATGTTTGAAGATATTTGTCGGCCTGAAGTACGGCGTTTCGGATTTCTTCCGGTGAGTGTCCAAGAATATCGTTATCCACGTCAAACAGGAAAAATCGCGCCATTGCGAAGATTTTCCCGGAAAGAAACCGGCTGGAGAGTTCAATTTTTTTATCGAGAAGAACCGTTTTCTCAAGGTATACCAGGCATTGTTCCAGAAACGCAATAACGACAAATTGCATTTCTAATGGAATCGCTTCTTTTAGGGTTATCCAATTCGAAACCGTTGCTTCATCGACACCGATTCCATTAGCTAAAAATTTGTCCTTAATCCCGATCAACGACATAGCTTTGATGAGTGCCGGTTTACTCTCATCAACCAGACTGGAGATGAACTCTTTGAATTCTTCTCTGGGAGTTGTCATGTTTCGATTCCTTTCTTTCGGGTGACTGAGCCATGATCGAAACCGGCTGAGGATTACCGCTCGTACGGATCGGGGGCGGTTACTTTCTTTTCGGCTTGAAGATCGAGCCACGCTTGCAGATCGTCCCGCTTATACCGTTTCACTCCCCGGACGCGGTACATGGGAATCTCCACACCCATCAACTTTTGAAGGGTGGAAACGTGAATACCCAGGAACGCCGCGGCTTCCCGATGGGTTAACATTTCCTTCGGTTCCCCCCGTTCGGCGAGCCGTTCCAAAAGCACGTTGGTTTTTTCCTGACGGGCACTCAGGGTATGAAGCAGGCTTTTAATTTCGGGATCGCCAGGGGCTTGAATGGTGATGGTGGCGTTGGGTGATTCGATCATGATTCAAACCTCATTTCATCGTTCAAACCGGATAGACGGGACATAAGGCTTGGTTTCGTCGTGTTCCCAGCGGCAATATCGGGATTAACCGGCCAGGCGCATTTTTGAATTTCATTGAATTTATTTTTCATATTTGTAATACCTTCCCATTCAACCTTCCGATAACCTCTTCGATCTCGTCACTTTCGAGGGCGCAACGTCTAAGAACGTTTTTAATTTCCGATTCTCCCAGCCCTTCTTCGCGTTTGCGTTTCACAAGCCCCAGGTAGTGTTGAATCCGTTTTCCCCGGTTTTCATCCGGGGATCGTTCCGGCGGATCAACCCCACTTCCCATACTGGGCGAACGAGTCTTCGGGCAATCGTTCTCCCTGGAAAGCCAGCCACCAAGGAAGCGCGCCATGCCTTTGGCTGTTTTTCCGCGGGTGGGATTATCTTTCACCCATTGGAGCGCCCTACGGCATTCGGCAAGAACGTCAACGCCTGGGAAAGATTCCTTCCATTCGGCGATCTTGGACGGGTAGAGATTCCAAACCTTCGGTTTCCCGTTGCAGGGAAACACCAAAACGGGAATTTCTTCCGAAGGCGGTTTCTTTGCCGGGGATGGAGTTTCTTCCGAGGGGGGAATTCCTTCCGAGGAAGAATCAAAAATATTTTCGATTTGTAAAATTTTGAGGGATTCCTCCGGCGTGGAGCCGAATTCTTTCGGCTTCGCGCAGAAGTCTTTACTTCTCTGTTCTGCTTCTGTTCTGTTCTGTAAAACATGGTGGGGGGTTGGTGTTACCACCGTGGGGGGTTGGTGGGGGGTTGGTGGTATAGCAACTCCGAACTTCTGTAACACAGTAAGGTTAGTATTAACAAAGGTTTGCAGAAATTCAGGGTATTTTTCAGAGACGATTTTCAACGCTGACTCTGCAAAACTATGGTTTTGGCATTGGTGTTTCAGGAAATTTTTTACAAAAACAATATTTTTATCAGGATAATATCCAACGTGAGACTGAAGGGACACCATGAGGGATTCAACCTGGGTTGGTGGTAGATTGGTGTCCTTTGTGATTTTGGCGACTGAGATTTCATACATCCCTGCTTGATTGCATCGACTGTTTGTCCATAGGTAGATGAACAAATAACGTTGTTCGATGGTCAGCGTTTCAAACCAGGGATCATCCCATGTTGCGGTATCAAATTTTCGAAATGACATTTCGATTCTCAACCTTATCAAAAAGGCAATCCGTCATCCGGGATATCCCGGTCAGTCAGGCAATGGAACGCCAGGTTTTCCACGGTAAAAACCATATCTATTTTTCCGCAGATACCGTTCCGGTTTTTGGCTATCAATAATTCCCTCGCGCCGCTCTTTCCCCGACTTATCCCGTCCGGTCGATGAATGAAAATCACCATGTCGGCGTCCTGTTCGATAGCCCCCGATTCCCGTAAATCCGATAACCTGGGCGGTCGGTTCTCTTTTTCGCACTCACGAGACAATTGGGAAAGCAAGAGGACGGGGCAATTCAAACGACGGGCAAGGGATTTGACTTCGCCGGAAATATACGTTACCCGTTCAATGGTTGGCATGCGCCCAAGACTTGGGGAAACTCGAACAAGTTGGAGATAATCAATGACGAGTAGATCGAGAGTTCCAATCTCGTTTTTGAGACGTTCCGCTCGCGCCGCCAGTTGATCGATGCGGATTCCAGGGGAATCGTCAAAATAGAGATTTCGTTTTTGCAGGTCGTTTGCCTTTTGCAGAATCAGGCTCACAGTGGCTTTTTCGTCATTGCCTTTTACCGTGCTGAAGGATCGGCAGAGGATTTCTTCCCCGGCCATCTCCATGCTGACGAATCCTACATTCCCGACTTGAGCCATATTCAAAGCGATTTGTGAAGCAAGCAGGGTTTTGCCTTCCGAAGGTCTGGCAGCCAGGATTACGAGTTCACCCCGGTTCAATCCACCGAATCGATGATCGAAATCATGAACGCCGGTCATGATTTCCTTAAACGGCTTTCCTGACTTTCTGCGCTTGATTCGTTCCTGAATCTGATCGATTGACTGTTCGAGGAAAAAATCGATCCGGCGGAAGCCTTGGATTTTCGCTGAAGGAGCGATGGAAAGAGCCTGTTCGTAGGCTTTGCTGGCTAATACGTCTAAATCCTCTTTTTCAGCGTCCTCGATCTGCTGATAGGCATTGCGGATCAGTTGTCGGCGAATCGCTTTTTCCTTGACGATTTGCGCGTGGTGTTTAACGTTGACGGTAGTCGCTACGCTGTTAGCGAGTTCCATCAAACAGTATGCACCGCCCACTTTTACAAACTCACCGCTTTTCTCAAGTGCATCGGCAAGCGTCATCAAGTCGATGGCGGTTCCGGCGGCGGCCATATCGCTTAAAGTACGGAAAATAACCTGGTGACTGGGATGATAAAAAGAAGATGCTTCGAGAATATCCTGGACTTTCCGCAAAGCGTTGACATCCCGGATACAAGCGCCCAGAACCTTCTTTTCGGCGACGATGCTATGGGGGAATTTGACCGGGATCATGACCAGGAGTTCCCCCGGCCATGACTACGGAAGCGTTCGAGTTCTTCAAAAGAAATGAGGGGGTGATCACCAACATTTTCAACCGCTCTGATTCGATTGGTTTTGACTAGATCGACAAGTGTACTAGAAGAAATGCCCAGAATAGCAGCGGCGCGGTGTACCGGGAAATGGTTATGGTTGTTTTTAGCCTGTTCTTCGTTTAACATTGATATGGCTCCAGCCCTTTAGGGTTGTGGCTCGCTGAACCAGTCGGATAGGCTTCCGCCAAGAATCGCTATCCGACTGGTTCTCTTGTTTTACTCTCCTTCTTATTCCTGTTCGTCCTCCCCTTCGGGAACATAGGGGCGTTGCTTGACAGGACGGGAGTTTAATTTCTCATAAATCCCCACCGCCATAGCGTTGAAAACGTTCGGATCGGTGGTCTTTTCATTTGCATTTTTACACATGCTCATGAAATTCTTCCATGTTTCTCTTAATTTAGGATTTCTTAGATTATCAGCACCAAGGTTGATATTTCCGAAAGCATCGAAAACGATTGGTTGTTCAATCTGGCTCGATTGAAGAGTGTTTTCTACGCGTTCCAATTCATAGATCATTAAAATATTCGCTTCTTTAACCGCTTTTCGAATCGACTCCGTTGAATTTTCACGGACAAATTCCTTCATTTCTAATTGAAGACATAGATCGGCAAATAGGATTCGAAAAAGAAGCAAATCCCTCGAATATATCTTGACCTTTTTCATTCCTTCGCTATCTGGATTATCCCAGACAGTGACATGTTCATTAATCACTTGTTGAAGAATCCAACACAGGACGAGAAGAATATGACCTGGGATATCTCTTCGTGAATTGCGCCATCGTGTTACCTGTCCAGAGTTGTACCCGATCAAATCCGAAACTAGTCGAGTGGAGATATTCAAAACATCGTAAGCAGCGAATACCGCGGGAATGTCGAGTAAGTCTTTTGGACTAATCCCTTCAGAGATACTGGCAAGCAGCGTCATTGCATTACCTCATATTTATATATTTTCTATATTTTGGCAATATTGCTACCGCTTGTCAAGGGATTTTTTAATTATTTTCTACTCCGATAAAACTAACCGGGGATTCCTTTTCAACATGAAAGCGGCGATCTCTTTTCGTTGATCCTCATCGGAAAAGCACAGGAAATATTCACCGGCGATCAAGAAGGCGATTTCAGAGTCCTCGATCCCGTGTACGTCCCGGAAATGGGCGAGAATCTCTTCTCTGGTGAAGGTTGCGTCAAGATCGCTGTCTTCGATGAAACTCTTCAATTCTCTCAGGGTACGCTTATCGAGGTTCACGGCGATTTCGGTTTTGCAGGGTTCGGTTTTGAATGCGGGTAGAGTCATGGTATGATATCACCATCCTTAATTTTGGATCGTGGGCGACGTAGACCTTGGCGGGGATGCGTCGCTCACGTCATTTTGGGGGCTAAAAAATAAAAATGACCTGGAATGAATCCGTTGCTACCATACATATCGCCGAGCGGTATATATGACGGAAACAAACCAGGCCAAAATGAAACGCCCGGATGAATTGCACTGATCACCCGGACGTTGGTTCCTCATCCAGGCTCGGCAAACGATATTGTATGGTAGCAAAAAAGACCTTACCACAGGTGAGGGAGAGTTGTCAAGAAGATTTTCCAGAAAGGTTTCAGATTTTTTTATTGCTCCGGATCGCCATGTCTCCACTCGAATTTTACTTTGAGATCGTTAAAGTTTTTATAGGGAATTTTACCTTCATGCTGTAAGCGGCCTATGACGATGGCCGGTGCAACCTGGAGTTCGTTTGCGAATTGAAGAACGGATTCTCTCGAATATCTCGATCGTTCTGTGAATGCGCTCCATTGCCGGGAGGGAATCAAAAAATCGGAGGCGAACCGATTGGCTTCATCTTCCTTCTCATCGGCGCTTCCATCTTCCATATCCACGTAGGTGTCTTGTTTGTTATGCAAAAGGATATGACCGGCTTCATGAAAAAAAGTAAACCAAAAATGGTCGTTTGTTTTATAACGAAGAGTCATCTGGATAATAGCGCAGTGAGGAGAAATCCAGAACGCCGCTCCCGATAAACGATTCTTACCAAAAGGTGGTTCACAAGCATAAAAAACCCCAGAATTGGCGCAAAGATGTTTCATTTTTGGATAGAATTCCTTGGGATCATCATTCGTGAAAAGTCGAATTTCCCTCAAGGCGTTCATGAATTGAGTTCGATCATAAAGAGTATTGATTTCTTGATTAGCCTGGATTTCTCCGATTCTCAACCAGGAGACGATATCTTCAAACTGGTTCTCGAACGATGGAGATTTGCGATAATGAACGGAAAGATTTTGATAACGACTGTTCCATGCTTTGATGTTGCCGAAACCAAAGAAAGATAACAATTCATTCGTGGTTTCCGAAAGATTCTTAAATTCTTTAATAAACCCCCTTTTGACTAATTCCCTGGTTGGGAATTTCTTCGCCCAATCGAAACTATCTTTTGATACCATCTTTTCGGCGTTGCGGGCTTCTCGCAATCGATAGGCCGATTCCATACTACTCCAAATCTGAGCGGGGATTCCCAGAACTCGTTCCAACTCAATCGCCGTCGAGGAAGAGATCGGCGCTTTTCCACCGATAATTTCGCTGATGACTTTCCGAGGATGTCCACAACGACGTGCTAACTCGGCTTGGCTCCAGCCACGATTTTCTATAATTTCCTCGATCAACCAGCCAGGAGGAACAGAGTAATTGGGTTCATAAGGATATGTATTCTGAGGCATCATGCTTACCTCCTTCGATTTTGAAAACCATTCAATGGTAATCTTCTACCCCTAGAATGGTTATTTTAGTAATATGCTCCAAATCAAATTCTCCATTTTCTTTTATCGGAATTGGTGTGTGCTCTGGACGGAAAATCAAACGATAATTCTTACTGATGTCCACCGCAAATAATCCCTTCCGATCACCCTTCAATGGATGGCAATGAATCGGGGGAAGGAATGGAACATCCACCAAGAAATTTACACTCTCCAGCAACAGGAGTCTCGTTCCAATATTCCGAGCCAATTTCTCTCCATATTGCTTAACGAGAGCGGAATGATCGGAAAATACTTTCGCCATCTTGGCGGATGAAAAAAGAATTTCCATCGCATGGTTCCTAAAAAAATGTTACTTATAAAGTAACATTTTTTGGGGATAAGTCAAGTCTCTATCTGGTAATAATCACGTTATAAATAGTCGATCTCCTGAACGGCCGTTTTCATGTGATCGGAGGAGAGTTGCGTGTAAATTTCGGTGATCTTGACCGTGGAATGCCCCAGAAATGCGGAAATCGTGCACAGTGGAAAACCGCACATGACCTTCGATTAGGCACTCGTCTTCATCCCGCAAACGCTTTCATAAAGAACATCTGGATCGAGATCGGCTCCGTTCGGCCATTCCACAGTCCCGGATATCGGATTGATTGTCACCTGCTGAAAGAAAGACGGATCGAGGAGAGGCTCAAAGACACCTGTGAATTGAATGGATTGCTCCAGATCGATCACGCCTTCGCCGCCGTCGTTGAATCGAAGGAACAAACGCTTTTCTTCCAACGCATCTACAAATACGATCCTCGCTAACATAGCGTCTACTCCAGGGGAAGAATCTTGAATGGGCTCTGATTCAATCGAGCGCG
>CAZFOX010000202.1:0-5853 GCA_964520565.1 uncultured bacterium
GCCCCGGCCGGTTTGTTCGTCCACCACCCGGATTTTGAAAGGAGAAATTCCTTCGGCATGCAGTCTACAAGCGAATAAAACGAGAATCGCTACAAAAAAAATACCAATTCGTCCTGCTGCCGGAATCCCCATACGCATTTTCTTGCTTCCTTTGTTATTTTATCGTTTTTTCTTCTACCATTTGCCGCGCTTGAATGGGTATTTGCTTCAGATCGAAATTGTGGAAAGCGGTTTCGATGGAAATTTCTTCGCGGGCGAGCTGCAATAACTCGCCGGTCAATTCCGGCCCGAACCACGAGAGAATGGCTTCCGCGCGCGCCTCTTTCACATTGACCGGCGGCACTTTCATGTTCCCGCGAAAGGCCAGTTCCTTGCGGATAATGCGGGTTGCTTTTTTGACCGTCTTCGGTTCCCACATCGCTTCGCACGCCCAGGGAGTGAACGGTTTGGGAACGAACGGAGAAACCGCGATGGTGATCCGGCCGCCGCCGCTGTTGCAGAAGACGTCCCCCATCCGCTGGGAGAACTGGACGATGGCGGTGGCTTCCTGCATGGGATCCGCGCCGGGCGTTCCGATCAGAAAGTAGAGTTTGAGACTGGGGAAACGCCGCTTTCCCGCCCACTCGGCCAGCCGGAAATATTTATCGTCCCGTACGCCTTTCAACATCGTTCGGCGTACCTCCATATCGCCCGATTCGGGAGCGACGGTCAGGTTATGCTGCCCTCCCTCGCGAAGCAGGTCGAGAAACCGTTCCGTGATCCGTTCGGCGCGGAGAGACGAAGTGGCGGCCTGTTTGCCGTGCCGCACCAACCATTCGGTCACATCCTCCACACGGGGATGATCGGCGACCGCCGCGCCGAGCAGCCCCACTTTTTTATAACGGTCTCGATAGCGGTCGAGGATTTCGATCAGCGAATCGTACTCGCGGTACCGGGCGGTTCCGTTCGCGTAATGCACGATGCAGAACTTACATTGGTATTTGCATCCCCGCGACAATTCGAGCAGAAACGATCCGCCGAATTCGTCGTCTCCGGGAAGGATGACGGTATGGCAGGGACCTTTGTCGATAGGTTCGAGCGTATGGGAAGTCAAGCGTGCCTGGCCGAACTCGCCGTGAATGCGGGGAACGTAGACGTGGGGAACGCGGGCCAGCGCTTCCAAGGCATCCGAGCGGGAACGGTCTTTTGATTCGATCAACGCCCGGCAGAGCACGGCAGCGATCTCTTCCGCTTCGCCCAGATAGACGGCGTCGGCGATGCGTTGCCAAAGGCGGGGATTGGCGGTGGCCGCCTGGCCGCCCACGATCAGCAACGGAGACCCGTTTCCGCGCCGTTCCGACAGGGGCTCCACACCGCCGCGCAACAGCATTTGTAGCAGGTTGACGATGTCCAGTTCGTAAGTGAAGGTGGCCGCCAGGATGGGAAAACGGAAGAGCGGCGTGCGATTTTCTACGCTGCGGGTCTCGCGCCCTTTGGGATCGAAGAACACCCGTTCGACCGAAATCCCCGATTCGTGGAAAAGCCGGTATATCTGTTGATAGCCCAGGCTGGCCATGCCCACCGTGTAGATATTCGGATAGAGAAGCCCCACCGGCCCGTGCGGGGAATCCGGATACGACAGAAAATGCGTCTCTTGCGCGATCAGATCCCAGAATTTCATCCCGTCAAACCATCTTCCTTTGGATGTTGTGTATCATATCCCGATTCTCAAAGAACAGGGCGTTCAGTGAACGCAATTTTTAAGAATCACTCTAATAGTCTGACCGTCTAATATTGTCGGGTAAAAAGGCATACTATGGATTTACTAGCGATTCGGTTCCTCATTAGATTGCTTCGCTTTGTTCGCAATGACATAGCGATACGTTCGTGTCATTGCGAACGAAGTGAAGCAATCTAGAAGTCAGATCGTTGTTTTTTACTCGATACTTTTTGTCGGTTGCTCTACTTGTCGGGAGATTGATTCAGGAGGAGGGCGATGCTCAATATCATTTAGTTAACATTTTTTCTCGATATATCGTGGGAGGGCGAAGCTCCCGCTGAGCCGATCAATCGCAACCGTTTTGATATTTCAAATCCTTAAGTTAATGACATTGGGGCGAGGCTCCCGCCGTGCCGCTGGCCCTTGCTCCTATCGATCACCGGCTCGCCAGGAGGTTCTCCCTCCTGCTTAATGAAACGACATCTCCTCTTAATCTCCCCCAACTGGGGGGAGAAATATCAAGAAAATGACTGATTTTCTGAAAAAAAGCAATCGATTCTTCAATCGGCAAAATCGTTACCAACTATCTTTGTCAGGATTCCCATGTCGATGGGACTCAGGCCAAATCCTCCATGAGGACAGTTGAAAGGGCAGGCACTGTGGCGGTGCGGCGGATGTTTTTATAGACCAGCGTCATCGGCACGGCCTCATCGCTCAGATTCCACAACAACGCCGCATGGGCGGTTGGATACCAGGCGCAGACTGCCGGGATGTTTTCTTCCACATAGGGCGTGTTGATGAATTGCGGTTTGACTCTTTCCTTAAAGGCATATATAGCATCCAGCGTTTCCTCCAGCGTTTCCCCGCTCGATGGCAATTTCGCCGTGGGACGGCATACAAACGTTGTTCCATTCGTCCGAAGTTGTCCCCCGGTTATCGATCGAGCGTCGAAATCCGAAAGAAACGTCCAACCCTCCTGCGCGGGTCGATCGGTAACCTCAAAGGGTACGCCCGCCGCCAGAAAGAGGCTGTAGGGATTGTCGTCTCCGGTCAATCGGCTGGCTTCTCCCCAATAGTGTTTGAAAGGGCCGCGTGGAACGTGTCCCGCCAGTTTGGCGTGATGGGCGGCTTGCATCTTCATCGCGGGAGCCAACGTTTCCCAGTGCGTGCGGGGGAACGGAGTAACGCCGCTCATGAACATCGTGTGCCGGACATCGGCGATGGTGGAGATCGCCAGTTTGGCCGCCATATGACGGGCGGAGAGCCGATCCGCCGGAAACGCGGTCGTTTCGCTGAACGCCCGTTCGGGACGGACAAAACGCCGGTGAAATAGAACGCTGAACAGTTCGTTGGTTTTGCCTTTGACAGGCGCGAACGAGGCATCGTCGAACATCAGTTCGCCAACCCGGAAGGGGACGTTCGTATAATCCTTCAGCCGGATGCCCGCTTTTTCCGATCCGAAATACATCACCATAATCCCCAGTTCACCCCCGGCGAGCGCATCCTGCTGCGCCCGGAACGATTCGGTCAACTCGTCGCAGGTCATTTCGATCCAATCCCGCAACAGGCGGGTCAGGCGGCGTTCTTTGACATCGTCCAGCAATTCATCCCATTGGGTTGGCGTATATCCGGTACGTTTCAGAAAGCGCTCGCGATGCTCGGCGCAAAAACAGCCCCCGATCTGGCCGGGCGAAGGCGACAACCGGAAATCGTCATCGAGAAAGATGCGGGAAAAACCGGCCTCGCGCAGTTTGTGAATGGCGGCGACGTTATCGGCGGTAGCCGGTTCGTGCAAGGACGTGCCGGAAAAGCGGGAACCATCCACCCGTTCCGCCATTCGCCAGTTCGTCGAAGGGGTTAACGGAAAACTATCATCCGGCGAACCGAGTGAATCGCCCGGATGCCCCAGAGGAATATTAACGAGATGGGCCGCCATCCCCGCCGCTTCGATTCGTTGCCGCGCCGCGAGCAGCGTCTCGATGGAATACGTCCAATGGCCGTAGAAGAATCCGGCGAGCCACACCGCATCGATTCCCGCTTTCTGAACGATGGAAAGCAGTTCCGGATCGCGTTCGATGGCATCGGCGGCCAGGCAGACGTTATAACGGCGAGGGAGGGAAGGCGTCTCCTGCGCCACACAGGGCCATGCCGCCCCCAACCTGGCGGCAACAGTTGTCATCAGAAAATTCCGGCGATTTAGGATCGTAGCCATTTTGTAAAGATAACCTCACACTCAGATATGACATTATAAATCGCAATCGATAATGAATGCCAGACGAGGACTCTACAACCATGAATGACGAAACGGCAAAAAGTCATCAACGCAAATTGGATCCACAAGACTTCGTGGCTCGATCCACGTGACAGGTACAAGATAAAGTGTGAGTTTCGTCTTCAAATCGCTTTTTGCCAGATTATCACTAATGTGTAATTTGGATTCATAGAGTCCCTTTTTCCATTCGAATATGGAAAAACTGGATATAATAAATTTTTGAAGGTGTGATAAATGAAAATCAAAATGACTATTACAACATAGAAAAACAATGCAAAAAGTATACCTCGAAACAACGATTCCAAGTTACCTTACTGCACAACCTTCTCGTGACATTGTGGTTGCTGGCAGACAAGAGGTTACAAGGGTGTGGTGGAACACTCAAAGAAAGCGCTTTTCGCTCTATGTCTCGCTGTATGTTTTGAATGAAGTCTCGCGTGGGAATTCCATCGCAGCCGAAAAACGGATGGGAATCCTTGACGACATTCCTATCTTGATGGAGGATGAAGAAGTTCTTCGCTTGACTGAATCCATCTTGAATGCGAATCTCATTCCTCATAAAGCCGCGACCGATGCTTCCCATATTGCAATTGCAACGCGTCATGGAATGGATTTCTTGCTGACGTGGAATTGCGCTCATATTGCCAATGCTGAAATAGTACGAGATATTGATTGGATACTTACTGAAGCTGGTTATGATATGCCTGTTGTTTGCACCCCAGACGAACTGATGGGAGGTGAATTCAATGAACGATCCGATTCTTGCTGAAATCCGAAAACATCGTGAAGAAATTCTTCAATCCTACGGTTCCTTAAGAGCGTATCACGACGCAATCATCCACCAGCAGAAGCAGTATGCCAACCGGTTGGTCTCGTTACAACCCAAAAAGAAAACGACAACCAAATCCCGGCAAGCAAAATAACCGTTCAATCGACTATTGCGAATACATCCCTCAGCGATTCACTCACGCATAAGAATCATCGAATCTGCCATTTTCCATTTCCAGGCAGCGATTCTTTAATGACGAAACGGCAAAAAGTCATCAACGCAAATTCGATCCACAAGACTTCGTGGCTCGATCCACGTGACAGGTACAAGATAGAGTGTGAGTTTCGTCTTCAAATCGCTTTTTGCCGGATCATCTTAGAGTGAGAAAATCCTTCCTACAGCGAATCGCGACCACAAGTGAATGGAAAAATGAACAGAACATCGGGGATACTGTTTCTGTTCTACCCCTGGCGCGCTTCGCGGATCAATTCGACGAACTGTTTGGCGGTGCTGGTGATGCCCGCCCAATCCTTCTCCGCCAACGCCTTTTTGGATACCAGGTTGCCTCCCGCCGCCACGCAGCACGCGCCCGCCCGGATGAAATCCTGAACCGTCTCCAGGCCGACGCCGCCGGTGGGCGACAGGCGGATCTGCGGCAACGGCCCCAGGATATCCTTGAAGTAACCCGGCCCCAGGCTGGTGGCGGGGAACACCTTCACGATATCCGCGCCCGCTTCCCAGGCGGTGAGAATTTCCGTAGGCGTATACGCGCCGGGAATGCAGAGAACGCTGTAGCGGCGGCACATCTGGATGGTCTCCCGATTCAGCGTCGGGCTGACCACATACTCCGCGCCCGCCAGAATGGCGGCGCGCGCGGTTTCCGGATCGAGCACCGTCCCCACGCCGATCGCGCACTCGTCCTTCATCATGCCGGAGACGGTATTGATCACCTCCAGAGCGTTGGGGGTGGTCATCGTCACTTCGATGGCCTTCACGCCGCCATCGCATAGCGCCTTGGCCACGTCCACCAGCTGGTCGCTGCTCTGCGCGCGGATCACCGCCACGATCCCCGTATCGAGAATGATCTGTAAATTACGTTCTTTGCGTTTCGGC
>CAZFOX010000202.1:5863-6129 GCA_964520565.1 uncultured bacterium
GAGATATAACCCTTTTCGTTCGATGTAACGAGAATTCCAATAACGCTCGATTGTATGCGGGAACCGGACGCCGATAAATACCCCTGCACGATTCATAAAATCTTCCTCACGGCATATACACATTACCCAACGCCTGCACCCGTTCCGGTCTGTCCTGGGGTGCGGAAATCTTGTTCGCTCCACTTAATTTATTCCCCGTAATCGCGGCGGTTTGGACGTTTTCTCCTACGAACACGTCGGGCGCGGCCTTCTGGTGATCGAAAAAT
>CAZFOX010000202.1:6139-8046 GCA_964520565.1 uncultured bacterium
CACGTAAGGCTCGTCCTTGGGTTGCTGCTTTCCCAGTGTGAAATGGCATCCCAGGAGCGTCAGCGTTCCCGAACCTTCCTGCACCACCTGCGAGCCGGTTCCCGGTGTGCCCCAGAAACCGCAGTGGGTCAGTTTGATGGGACCTTCATTGGTAGGGCGGATTTCCACGCCCGCCATGAACTGGCTGTTTTCAAAAACCACTCCGGCGTGTTTTTGCACCTTCTCGAAGATCACGCCGCAGGGCGATATATCCGAACCGCACTGCGTCAGCATGGCGTTGGGCAGTCCGTTGCCCCGGTCGGTGAAGAGAAAACCGGTCTTCGCCCAGATGACGAAACAATTGGACATATATTCCCAATCCGTCCTCCCGATGATGAATCCCTCCAGATGCTCGAGTGTGTATTCTTCCAGTTTTTTAACCTGGTCGGGATTGAGTCCATACGGCGGGCTGACGCGCCACCAGTAGACGTTATGGATATGTACGTTTTCCACCCGGCCGATATCGGTGGTCTGATCGATGAGCACGCCGCGCCGCACGGCGCAGAGTAGCACGTTGCGGAGATGATGCCCCTCGTTGTGATAGGTTCCGCAATCGATCCCGTTGTAGGCGTTCACGATGGTGACGTCGATGACGTTGTAGTGCTGGCCTCGCCCCTGAATCGTCCACGGGTAGGGCTGAATGTTTTCGACGGTCTGTTCGGGATAAAAGATCGTGATTCCCTTGACCGTGCTGGAGGTTCGCAGCGAAATGAACGCCGATCCGCTTTCGACGTTCCGGTTCGCATAGGCGAGCAGTACCGTTCCTTTATCCAGATGCGAGGTATGCGGCCCGCTCCATTCGCCTTCCAGAGTCACGCCGTCAGGTATCGACAAAACGCCATTGACGCGGTATCGGCCTGCGGGAAGCCGAACGATGCCGCCCGTCTCGGAGGCTTTATCCAAAGCGGACTGAATCGCCGCCGTACTATCCGAACCATCCGCCTTCGCTCCAAAATCGGTGGCGGTTAATTCGCCCCATGCCACGCCGCCAAACAGAACCGCGCCAAGGAATAGAATCCCCATCGTTCGCATTATTAAAATCCTTTCTCGTTCATGTGGACAGGATTGTGTAATGTAACTCTTTTTTTGGCATAGGGGAATTGCTCCCCATTCGGATAAAAGGAGGGTGGATTTTCTTCTACGGCTTGCTTGTGGGGACGCCCGCGCTCCAGGGTATACCCTTCGCGGTTAATACAGGGGCCAGTCGGCGACCGGGGTTCCCAGTTCGGCGGGGATTTCGATCTCCATCAGGTATTGGCGGCGCAGGGCGATGTAATCCTTGAGCTGTTGCGGCTGGGCGTCGAACTCATCGTTGGTTTCCCATTTCTCGCCGTCTTCGTAAACCGCCTGCCGGATCGATTGGTAGAGTTCGTCGATCATGGGAAACCAGATATCCTCACGAAATACCTCTGCGATCGCGGTTTTTAGCTTTTGATAGAATTCAACACGCAGGGATGGTTCGTACTGCACCATCATCATGAGCCGGTTGCTGAGGACATCCAGGGAGTTCATGGTTACAATGAAGTTCCGATTCAGCAATTCCTTTTCGGGGTCCCAGGCGTGTCCCCAGGTGAGATCCCAGTCGTGGGGGAACAGTTCCCATTTACCGCTTTCGTTTTGATAGAGAAAAAGATTCTTGCGATAGTCGTCTTTATTGGATAACAACGCACGTCCCGCCATGTAGGTCAGAAATGAGTCCATCTGAACCGTTTTTTCCAGGTAGGAGCGGCTTTCCGAAGGCCGTTGTGCGTTGAGTCCCTCGATGAACGCGATCAAGGAGGAGTAGTCGAAATTACCCGATCCGGATTTTTTGTTGTAACTCGCCCAATATTGTTCCATCGAGTCGAGAAGCGATAGATCGCTATAGC
>CAZFOX010000203.1:0-8030 GCA_964520565.1 uncultured bacterium
TTTCCCTTGGTCCCGGATCTTCTGGGAAGTGTTCGAGATAAAAATCGAATTCCCTGTCGAGGCTGTCCAGCCAGGTTATATCGCTTCTGCCGAATGAAACGGACGATCCGCAACTCGCCGTACAATCACTACAGGCTATTTGATGAGACGATTGAACTGCACCAGTTGGTTGAGAAACAATCCGATTTTCCGATAAGTGAATACAGCGTTTGATTTCTTCCGGTGCGGTTTTCAGATATTCGGCGAATTCATCGCAAAGACGGTATCCGCATAAGCCGCAATTGAGTCCGGGGAGAGAATAAGAGGATTGAGTATTCATTGACGGTCTTTATCTCCTAAACCAGCATAGGGGGAATGCCGCTATTCGCCCCGATAAAAAATTTCGTTATTCAACGATCGTACGACGCCGAAATGCGATTGCCAGCCAATTTCTTTTTTCCCGACACAGATTGTGCAGGTTCCGACTGGTGGATTCCCGCGCAACATCATAGTTGGCTGTATTTCGGGTTCCTGCAGAATTTGTTCGACAAGCGGATCGATACCGATTCCGTGCAGCGCGTTGACCTCCCGAATTCGAACTGCTGGAGCGGCCTGTTGAATCCGGGCGCGGAAGACTTCTCGTTCCGCCTGCGAAACCAGGTCGATTTTCGTGACAACAGCGATATCAGCCAGCGACAACATGGGACCGACCTTCCGGGGCAGGTTCATTCCACTGGTTGCTTCCACGATCATGATGCCCAGTCCTTCATCGGTATAAGGCGCACATCGCAGGCACAGACCGGCGGTTTCGACCAGTAAGATATCCGCCCGTTCTTTCTCGGCCCATTGCAAAACGTCACCAAGCACTAGAACGCCGCAATGATCTGGGCATAAATCGCCGGAATAGACTTTCTTGACGGGGATTCCAAATTGTCTGGCAAACAGTTCATCCTCATCGGCGTATTGCACATCGATTTTCAGATAGGCCAAACGCTTTCCCCTTTGAATCAGTTTCTGGGCAACGTGCCGCAAAAAGGATGTCTTTCCCGAAGTTGCCGTTCCCGCGCACATAACCAGTTTCATGCGAGAACTCCTTCCTCGAGGTTCTCCTGGGGGATTACGTCCTCGAAATCCGCATCGCACAGCCGGAGTCCCTGGCGGAGTTTATCTCGTAAGCGGCTTAGGGTGTCGTCCAGCCTGCCGACTAATAATCCCAGCCGCTTTTCTTCCATATTAATGGGAATAACTTGCGTTATTGCACCGTTTTTCATGATGATCCGGTAATCGGAAAGCAGGGCAATCCGGGGATCGTGAGTGACAAAAATGAAAATCTTGCGGTACTGGTGAAGAAGTTCAATAGCCCTGGTTCGATGAATACCGGCGTTTTCCACCTCATCCAACAGCACGATGGGGGTGTCGCAGATCACAGTGGCGTCTGCAATCAACAATGCCCGCGTCTGTCCGCCTGAGAGTTCGGTCATGCGGCTTTTTCGATCGATCGGTTCCCCGGTGAGTTGATTGGCAAAATCGAGGGTTTGTTTTAACAGATCGGAAGAGGTCTTTCCCCGAACGGCCATATGCGTACTCAAAAAGACTTCAACCTGTAAATCCGATAAGAAATTCGTGTGCTGAGTGATTAAGGCGATAGGGTTGAGCGAAGGATCTTCTCCATATTCGGGAGGAGGAGGTGCGTCATTGATTAAAATTCGTCGTCCGGTTGGTGTATTTCCATAGGCGAATAACTCGATATCATTGATCAAAGTTGTTTTCCCCGATCCCGTCGGCCCGACAATACTGACAATATCCCCCATCTTCAGATCGATTCGCGCTACAGAATCGGAGCAATCATTTTTCCCTCGCCCACCTAATATACTAATAGTTTGTATCATACATAGTCTCCTTCTATTAATCTATTATGTCTATCTATATAGTAGACATTTGCTCACAAAAAAAGAAGAAAATATCTTCTTCTTTTCATGAAATCACAATATCCATTAATTGTCAAGTATGTCTATTATACCAATAGACTTAATTATATAAAAATTGCAAATCAGTGATTATTCTATCAACCAGATTATTCTTTTTCACGAACAATCCATGTCGCTAATGTTCGTATTTCCTCCGAAAATGTAATCCCCAATTCTTTGGCGAACCATTCCTGTGCAATCTCTTTCGACTCTTCCCCGCCCCAGTAGATATTTTCGCAACACACGGCGTACGGTTCCCGGTTTGCGTTGGGATCGGGCAACTTGGGAAGTTCCGTTTCATCGACGATATAAGTTCCACTCGCACTGAGATCGTCATCCTGCCAGTAGTTAAAGGCATTGATCAAATCGGTCAGCGCTACAGGATTCCAACCGTGGGCCATACCTGGCATCAGAGCACGAGCTCCTTCTCCGCTTACCGGAGCTTTTACTTCTTTCCAGGGTTTCAGTGCACGCCCATCGTGGTGAGCGATCCACACGTTTCGCTCTTCCTTATTCTCTACGATTTCCAATCCTAATGAATGGAGAATGAAGATCGTTTGATCCTGGATGGGTATATCGCGCTGGAGAACCAGATCGTGGTTGAGAGAAATATCTTGCAGTTTCTTGGGCACACGAATCGTTCCGTTGTATTGGGCTCTCCGCAAATAGTCACCAAGGCTGCTTTGCAAAGGGCGAACTAAATAGTCGCGTATTCCCGGCATTTGTCCGTATTCGTATGCTACGATAATCTCTTCATTGAGCCGTGGAACCAATTCCATCGTTTTGGGGAATGGTTGTGTGGTATAACGAGAGGCCAGCTGGCGTAATCGTTCATGCCAGGCATCGAAGCGGGGGTCGATATCCCGATCGTAATGTATCTGCCTGGGTTTTTCCGGGCCGACATACGCCTGGACGGCCTGAGGAATAGCCTGGTCGTAATCGAATTGGATAAAAGTGGTTTGTTTCCAATCGCCGTTTTGCAACCGATAAAAGGATAACTCCATTAGCAGATTGGTTTTTTTATCGAACCAGTATTCTTTGCGGCGTACGTCCTTTTCTGTAAGCAATCCATTGCAGAGCCGACCTCCGATTTCCCGATCAGCCAAATTGGTTTTTTGGATATCGAATTTTTGCAAGGCGTCCAACAAATGGATAGAAGCGGTGGATGCTTTATTCAGTAATTCTATCCGAGGTTTCTTGATCCATAATGTATCGGTGTCTGCGTTGTATTCGTAACGGCGTTCGGCGTCTTCTCGAACGAAATAAGGTCCTCCTTGTTTATAACTGTGAAAGAGACCGCCGTCGTCGATCCATTCCCAGGCCTCGATTTCCAGGGGTTTACTGACGTCGGGGATGTCGGAAGAATGGATTCCGATGAATGATGAAAGTGTATTCGACCAACCGGAGATGTGAATCGTATCGACGGATTGCAATGCTTTAGCAGCGGCGGCGTACACGCGATCGCCGGGGGATTGAAAGAGGCCAGGCATCACTGTCAGGATCAGAATGGCTATCGTAACGACTCCTACCCCCCATGCCAGCCGTCCGTACCATACCGTTTGATAGGGAGTGGTTTTCGATGTGCATTGCTCGAACCGTTCGCGAAAAGCAACGAAGCGGTTTCGCAGCCGCCGTTCGGTTTCCGGTTGAATCTCTTCGCCGAAAGCTGATTGGAATAGATTCTGGATATCCTTATAATCATCGTCGCGTTGAGTCATGATCGAATCTCCCGTGATTCCATGAGTGTTGACTGTCCGAGCAGGAATCTGAGCCGGGCGCATCCCCGCTTCACATGGGTGCGGGCGGTGGTTTCGCAGCACCCGAGCGCCGAGGCTATTTCCGGAAAGTCCATTTCCTGAATGAAGCGCATCAAGATGGCCTGCGCCTGTTTCCGGGACAGACGGCGGATAGCCCGGTAGATTTCCTGCTGCCATTCAGAACTCGACAAACGGTCGAATGCCGAGAGTTGAATATCCACGATCCCTTCGTGTAGATCGGCAGGTTCCCGTTTTCTTCGCCTGCTTATGATACGTAGAAGGTCGTATGCGGCATTCATCGCCATTCGCATCATCAAGGCTGGCGGATTGGGATGCGCGCGAACTATAGCGAACTTTTTCCAGATAGTTTCCAACGCTGCCTGCAGCGCTTCGTCCGCATCGTCTGGATTCTTCAGTATCCGGGCGATAGACCACAGTAGTTGACCTTCGATGGGTTGTATGAACCGTTGATAGTCGTCCGAAAGTGAATTCACAGTGGGTTCCCAATCTCAAAATTTTGCGTGTCTACTCATATAACGCTTTTTTTCGGGAGATTGGGTACATAATAATCAACATTCAGGTCAGAGTAATCTGCGGGTTTACTGGCTTCGTTTCTCATAGAATCACCAAATCCAATTGCTCCGTATCCCTCTTTTCGTTATAATTCAATAATTCTGCTGTGATCCTTTCAATAAAATCGTTGGGTGGGTTGCTACGGAACGATTCCGCTCAAGGCCACCTG
The DNA here is from genome assembly GCA_964520565.1 of uncultured bacterium. Taxonomy (GTDB): domain Bacteria; phylum Hinthialibacterota; class Hinthialibacteria; order Hinthialibacterales; family Hinthialibacteraceae; genus CAZFOX01. The sequence goes on from CAZFOX010000203.1 coordinate 4,446, forward strand.
GCAGGGTAAACATGAAACAATCCATTCAAGGAACGACAAAAATCTGTGCCGTGATCGGCGATCCCGTCGAGCATTCTCTGTCTCCATGTATGCATAACGCCGCCTTTCAGGCGTTGCAATTGGATTATGCCTATGTGGCTTTTCACGTTAAAGACGTTGGCAAAGCTATGGAAGGCGTGTTGGGACTGGGGATTCGTGGACTTTCGGTGACCATTCCCCACAAAGTGGAGACGATGAAATACCTGGATGAGATCACACCGCTCGCCCGGCGCATCGGCGCAATCAATACTGTGACCAACGAGAATGGCCGATTGTTGGGAACCAATACGGATGGATTCGGTGCATTGAAGGCCATCGAAGACTGCGAGAAGGTAGACGGCAAGAACGTGGTCTTTCTGGGCGTCGGCGGTGCGGCGCGCGGCGTGGCTTTCACGATTGCCTGCGAACGGTCGCCCAAAAGTATCACGTTTGCTTACCGGGGCGACGATGAAGCGATGGCCGAATCCCTGATCGGCGATCTGTGCCCGCACGCATCCGCGCAGATATTCACGGCTTCGCTCGAACCGTCCGACCTGAGCGGAGTGATTCGCTCGGCAGATATCATCATTCATACCACCCCCATCGGAATGTATCCTCATGTAGATGGATGCCTAGTGGACGAGGCCATGTTATCCGAACGCCATCTGGTATTCGATGTCGTGTACAATCCCGCCAAGACGCTTCTCTTGCAGAGAGCCGAGCGAAAGGGAGGCCGGATCGTGAACGGCGTCCCCATGTTCGTCAACCAAGGCGCCGAACAATTCCGTTTATGGACGGGTCAGGAACCGCCGGTGGATGTTATGCGCGAGGCGGTGGAAAACGCACTGGTGAAAAAATGAATCTGATACTCATTGGATATCGAGGAACCGGAAAATCGACGTTGAGCGACGAAATCGGCGGCCGGTTAGGTATGCCGGTCTATCATATGGATGAAATGCTGGAAGAAAGGTTTGGCGAAAAGATTCCCGGTTTCGTGGGGAAATTCGGCTGGGATGCATTTCGCGATGAAGAAAGCCAGTTACTTGATGAATTGACGGATAGGGATGGTGTCGTGATCGACTGCGGAGGAGGAGTCATTGTTCGTCCAGGAAACATAATGAATCTCAAACGAAGAGGATTTGTTGTCTGGTTGCAAGCTGATCCGGATACTATCGCCCAGCGCATAGGAGGCGATAGCAACCGCCCATCCCTGACCGGCGCGAAATCATCCACGGACGAAATTATCGAGGTGCTCAATCAACGAAAGCCGTTGTACGAAGCTGCTGCCGATATAGCTATCGATACGGTTGTGAATCCATTCCGGGAATGTTTGGATCAAATTGAATCCGCCTGGAGACGTCATCTTGAAACCCTGGAAACTGTCTGAAGTCAATTATCATTTCGCAAAAAACCACCCGTACGAAGCGGTCGTTTTGCCGATCGGCGCGACCGAACCGCATAACCTGCATCTTCCCTATGGTAACGACGCCATGACCACCGAATTGGTAGGCGATTTGATCTGCGAGCACGCTTATCGTCAAGGTGCAAAGGTGGCTTTATTGCCCTGCATTCCATACGGTGTCGATACGAATCTCATGGGTTTTCCCATGACTATGTCGATCGATCCCTCCACACTGGACCGACTCATAACGGATTTAGTACGTTCCGTGGAAACACACGGCATTCGCAAAATGGTGATTCTGAACGGACATGGCGGCAATGGACTGAAAAACATACTTCGCGAGTTATTTGGGAAAACCAGCGTTTTTCTCAGTCTGGTGGAATGGTGGAAAGTTCCATCCGATCTCTATTCTACGTTGTTCGAGTTTCCCGGCGGCGATCATGCGGACGAGATGGAGACCAGTGTTGCTTTATATCTCTATCCAGACCGTGTACAACTCGATGTAGCCGACGATGGCGCTGTCAAATCTTCCCGCTTTGAAGCTATTAACCGGGGCTGGGTACAGATCACACGTCCCTGGCATATCCTGACCACTAATGCGGGCGTTGGGAATCCTAAAAAAGCCACTGCAGAGAAAGGCCGGATCGTTGTTGAAGCGGTTGTGGAACGAATCGGAAATTACCTGAAAGAGTTATCGGATGCGAAAATGGGAGAGGAATTTCCGTATTGATCGAGATTCGAACGGAATAGAAGAAAAGCCCTTCGCGGAAATCTGCGAAGGGCTCGATTTTTATTTTCTGTGTACACGGCTATCAAGCGGTTAAAAGTAAAAGGAAATATTCTGCGTAACTCCACACTGGATGTTATTAATAACATATCCTTTGAATGTATCGAACAGGTCGATCACACCGTTGTTATTGGTATCCAGACCAACGATCACTAGATATCTACCCGGGAGAACGCCGATCTGGGTGTTTCCGTTCGCATCCGTGATTCCCCAATAATAAGAAGGACAATCGAAATAAGCGTATTTATAATTTTGGGCTTTGAGTCCATTTCCCGCTATGCCATCCACCATATCGGCGCAGAGTCCGAAAGAGAAATCGTAGACTCGAACTTCGACACCGGCTTGTGGAACATTTACGCGGTTTATCCTACGGGTGACCGTTACGTCAACCATTGTGCGCGAGGCGATATAAACGTAGACGGATTGGACGATCTGGTTAAACCGATGATCGGTTGCCGTTATCGTAACCTGGCTGGTTCCAATTGGAAACGACTCCGTATCCAACGGCAATCCCTGGCGTTCGAATTGACTTCCATCGGCATATTCGAATAGGGTGGTCACGGTTGGAGCGGGATCGCCCAAATCGGAGACGCTTACCGACATCGGAACCAGGGTTTGAGCCGGGCATCCTGGATCTTGCTGCATGGTAATGTTTTCGAGTCCGGAGATAACCGGAGGACGGGTATCGATAACCTCAACGGTTCGTGTTTGCTGAATCGCGGGATTTCCATACATATCGACTGCGTCGAAAGTGACCGTGTAAGTTCCGAGTTGAGAAATGTTTACCGTATCTCCCCCGATGACGACCAGAACGTTGGGATCGCAGAGATCGGTGGCAGAAGCCTGCCAAACCAATTCTGAATAAGTATCCAAATTAATTTCCAGCATGAGAGAGGAGGGGCCATTGATTACGATTTGTGGCGGTGTTGTATCGCGTACTACCACTTCGCGGATCACGGTTACAGCCGCATTTCCGGAATCGTCTTCCGCATCGAAAAGCACTAAATAGGAACCGACCTCGTTGGGATTCACAACGTCCCCACCGATCTGAACCGGTACATCGGGATCGCAGAGGTCTGTAACGGAAATTTGCCAGATCGATTCCGAATATGTATTCACTTTCGCTTCCAGGTAGATTGTATCGGGATTGGTGACTGAGATTACCGGAGGCGTGCGGTCAAGTACCTGAATGGAAAATGTTTGAACCGCAGTATTTCCCTGGTTGTCGGTAGCTGTGCACGATACGATGGTTTCGCCCAATGGGAAGAGCGAGTTCGGCTGGGGTACGCATTCCATAGTTGGAGCGGGATCGTACAGGTCTGTGGCGATGGGTATGTCATACGCCACGATATTTCCATCCGGGCCTTCTCCTTCCACA
>CAZFOX010000204.1:0-8018 GCA_964520565.1 uncultured bacterium
GTAAACCATAGGTCTATGGTTGTCAAGAATATTTTTATGGATCGGAAAATTTATATAGTTATAAATTTAGTTATTTTTATTCCATGTTTTATTCAAATACCTACCCCCAAACATCGCTCATTTCTGCAAGGATGTTTAGATTCTTTCAAGGCGTTTCTGCGAGTTTATCTCGCAGACTACTTTTGGATCGTTGTAAGGATTTGCAGATACCTGAATTTGAAATATGTTTGGCTAGTATTCCTATCGGATATTTCATACCTTGGGTGTCGTGAATGAAATAAAGTTACGCTCTGGCGGTACCTTGGATAGGAGGATATATCGGGATGGGTTGGTATAAAATCCGCACTTAGAATTCGTTCCCGGAAAGAAAAGCCGGGAACGAAAATCTAAAGGAACAAGTACTTTTCTCCAAAAGGGACGTGTGGTGTTGTACCACCCGCCTCCAACCTCACTCCATTGCAATAACAATGTAACAAAGAAAGTCTTTTTCGTCCGCAAAAAATTAGGAATACAATACGAATCTATCTGCGTGGATACCTATCGGAAAATGAAGTTGCCTGTGCTTTTTTCGGTGGAGTTAATTTTCCCCTTCGTTGGCTCTACAATACCACCTCGTATTACCCTTGTTGAGACAATGTTTTTGCGAGGTGGTTTTTTTATGTGCGACACTCCGGAGAACGATGCCTTCACACAATATGTCATGACCCATATCGAGCCCAAGGTCTATGCCTCGCTGACTACCGAACAGATTTACGCTATTCGCAAAGCGGTGTTTCAATGCCGTCCGGCTAAAAAGCATCTCATCAATCTGCGCGGTTTTATCCCACTGATCTTTGCCCGGTATTATTTTGTCTTTCTTCTGGGGCGCGACCGCCGGCACGAAAAACAACAAGTGGATATCGACCGCCGCCACGCCATGTAGTTCCTTAATTGTTTCATTTAGTGTCCCGGCGTTTCTCCTTGCGGAGCGTCGATCCCACCCCAGCAGTTGTACGTACCGATACTGGATACGCCCGCCGATTTCAGATAGAGAAACAGCTGCATGCGGTAACAGGCGATGAATTTCAGTGGGAAGATCACCAGCGCTTCGCCCAGTTTGAACGGTCCCATCGGTGTCTGCGCGTCCCGTTCGAGCATCTCTTTCTCGGAAATCCCTTCGAGTATCTTCTCCACTTCCTCACATTGCCGATCCATGGCCGCGCAGAAATCTTCCGCCGTGAGTTTTTTGTACGTTTCTATCGTCGCTCTGACCTGACTCCAGTCGCTGGAAACGATCGCCTTCGTTGGAACGATTACGGCGGCGGTCAGGTACTGGAGCAGTTCCAGCATCGACCGCTGCTCCGGCGTGGGCCGGTAATCCAGGCCCCCCTCCGGCATTTTCCCGAACAAATGCTTGCAGATATGCGTCTCATGCCGAAGCGTCTTGATAAACTGCTCTTTGGTAAACATAGCTCACGTTCCTTTCGTGTATCGATGCAATGAACAACCGTGTAAGTGTTGTGTTCCTCTTCGGATAACTCACCCCTCCGTTACCCCCTCTTTGAGCATGCAGCATTTTTTGTATTTCTTGCCGCTGCCGCAGGGACAGGGATCGTTGCGTCCCACTTTGGGGGCTCTGGATAGTCCACTGCTGGCGGGACGTTTGCGGGATGCGCCACCGTCGCCCCGGTTGGTATTCACAACCGGTTGGGTGGGTTGCAACCGTTGAACGGCGTCTTCGCGCGAGACTTCCACATGGAACCAGCTGGAGACGCTCTGCCGTTGAATGCTGGCGTACATGTTTTCAAACAGGATATAGCCTTCCCGCTGGTATTCCTGCAAGGGATCCTTCTGGCCGTAAGCGCGCAGGCCGACTGAATCCTTGAGGTGATCCATGGTGTAGAGATGTTCTTTCCAGCGCGAATCCACCGTACGCAGCATGATGATCGACATCAGCCAGCGCGACATCTCCTCGCCGAACTTCTCTTTACGTTTCTCGTAGACATGCCGGACTTTTTCTTCGATGATCCCGGCGATTTCTGCTTTTTTCATCCCCGCTTCGAGCTCCAGCCACTTCATGATGTCTTCGCCGAAGGGGATGATAAGATTGAAATGGATGCGCAGCTGGTTCTTGAGGTTGTCCAGTTCCCAGGTATCCGCGTCGCGGGGATCGCCGATGGTGGTTTCGATGACGTAATCGATGGTATCCAGCACCATGTCCCAGAAGTAATCATCCGGTTTTCCGCCATGCAGCAAATCCTGGCGAATGCCGTAGATGACTTCGCGCTGTTTGTTCATTACATCGTCGTATTTCAGGATATGTTTGCGGATGTCGAAATGATGGGCTTCCACCCGTTTCTGGGCATTCTCGATGGCTTTGGTCACCATCCCGTGCGCCAGGACTTCGCCTTCCTCCATGCCGAAGCGCTCGGCCAGCGATTTGATGCGTTCGCCGCCGAAAATGCGTAACAGGTCGTCTTCCAGCGAGAGAAAGAAATGCGATTCGCCGGGGTCTCCCTGGCGGCCGGAACGGCCGCGCAGCTGATTGTCGATGCGGCGGCTTTCGTGCCGTTCCGTTCCAAGAACGTACAGACCCCCCAACTCGGCGATTCCCTCGCCGAGTTTAATATCGGTTCCGCGTCCAGCCATATTGGTGGCGATGGTTACCGAGCCGCGCTGTCCGGCCTGCGCCACGATTTCCGCCTCTTTTTCGTGATACTTGGCGTTGAGTACGTGGTGCGGCACGCCCCGTTTTTTAAGCATGGCCGAGAGTTTTTCCGATTTTTCGATGGAAACTGTACCGACCAGCATGGGCTGGCCTTTTTGGTGCCGTTCCACGATCTCCTCGGTGATGGCCTGGAATTTCTCCCGTTCGGTTTTATAGACGGCGTCGGGGTGGTTGACGCGGTTGAGCGGGCGGTTGGTGGGGATCACCACCACGTCCAGTTTGTAAATCTCCATGAATTCCTGGGCTTCCGTATCGGCGGTTCCGGTCATGCCCGCCAACGTTTCGTAGAGGCGGAAGTAATTCTGGAAGGTGATGGTGGCCAGGGTTTGGTTTTCTCGTTGGATCTTCAGGCCTTCCTTGGCTTCCAAGGCCTGATGCAGGCCGTCACTGTAGCGGCGGCCAGGCATCTTTCGGCCGGTGAACTCGTCGATGATCACCACCTCGCCGTTCTCGACGATATAGCGGTCGTCCAGCTTAAACAGATGGTGGGCGCGCAACGCCTGTTGCACGTGGTGCACCAGATCGATGTGTTGCTCGTCGTAAATATTGACGTTGAGCAGTTTCTGGACTTTTTCCGTACCTTTTTCGGTCAATACAACCACCTGGTCGCGTTCGTCAACTGTAAAATCTTCGCTACGGATCAGGCGTTTGACCGCACCATCGACGATGTAATATTTATCGGTCGACGCTTCCGCCGGGCCGGAGATGATCAGCGGGGTGCGGGCTTCGTCGATGAGAATGCTATCCACCTCGTCCACGATGCCGTAATAGAGTTTGCGTTGTACGCAATACTCCTTGGCGATAGCCATATTGTCGCGCAGGTAATCGAATCCAAATTCGTTGTTGGTCCCATAGGTGATATCGCAGGCATACGCCGCCTGCCGCGCGGGCGGATCGAGATCGTTCTGGATCACTCCGACCGACAGGCCGAGAAACTCGTAAACCGGCCCCATCCACTCCCGGTCGCGCCTTGCCAGATAATCGTTCACGGTGACGATATGCACGCCTTTGCCGGTCAAACCCCGCAGATAGGCGGGCAGGGTGGCAACCAGGGTTTTCCCTTCGCCTGTGGCCATTTCCGCAATTTTTCCTTCAAAAAGGACAATGCCGCCAATGAGTTGCACGTCAAAATGGCGCATGCCGATGGTTCGTTGCGCCGCTTCACGTACCACGGCGAACGATTCCGGGATTAAATCGTACAGGTCTTCTCCATCCTGAATCCTTTGCCGGAAGATATCCGACTGTTGCCGTAACTCGCCGTCCGATAAGCCTTTAGCCCATTCTTCCTGGGCGTTGATGGCTTCCACATAAGGCGCATAACGCCGCATATCGCGTGCCTGTTTGGTGCCGAAAATTTTCTTGAGAATCATTCCAACAAGAGACATGAGCAATTCCTGTATTCGTTTTTATAAAAATGCACAAGAATGTAACGATTCATAAATGAAAGGGTGATGCAAACAAGGCAATTATTATAGCATGGGTGGTTGTGAATCTTCAGGCGTACTTTCAATGGAATCGCGTCTTCAATTTATCAGGTCAACTTTACAATGATGCTTCGATGAATCCGTTTTTCGTTTCTGGAACCCTACCCGTTTCTTGAAAGCGGTGGATTGTCAATCGATCCGGCCTCCCTTATGATAAGGGGAATACCGATGGGCAATTCATGGGTAGAAACCGATTCGAACCGGTGCGTTCTCGCGAAGAGAATCGGAGATTGGATATTCATTCTTGCGTTTTGAAATCGTAATCTATGTTCTCGGCGGCATTTTAATTGTATTCAGCTTTTCCATGCTGCCTTCTGTGGGAGTGGCCTGGTGGTTTGGTACGGGCGGCGCCGGGCCTCTGGTTATCTCTTCTCTAGTGACGGCCACCGTCGGAGCCGTTCTCTTTATGATCCGGGGAAAAAAGAACCGGGATGTCGATATAACGCCCCGGGAAGGATTTCTGATTGTCACAGGGGGATGGTTTCTTTGCAGTTTCTTTGGCGCCTTACCGTTTTTTATCGCTGAAACCTTTGTCGATCATACTGCGGCTCATGCCTATTCCTTCGTCGCCGTTTTTCGTTTGTTGACCGATAGTATCTTCGAAAGCGCCTCCGGCTTAACCACAACCGGAGCCAGCGTTCTTGTCGATTTCAATCAACCGCACGCCATATTTTTCTGGCGCAGTACCACACACTGGCTGGGCGGCATGGGAATCATTGTCCTTTCACTGGCTATTTTGCCGCTGATCGGTGCCGGGGGGATGCAACTTTTCAAGGCGGAAGTACCCGGCCCGGTTCACGACCGTCTCAAACCTCGGATTACCGATACCGCCATCACGTTGTCCAAGGTCTATATTCTACTTACAATTGTGCAAACTATCCTCCTGATGATTTGTGGAATGAATGGATACGAGGCCTTGTGCCATACCTTCGGTACGGTCGCCACAGGAGGATTTTCCACCCACCCGCTCAGCGTCGGCGGTTATCAAAACTCGGCCGTGAATTGGGTGATCATCGTTTTTATGGCGATTGCAGGAGCCAACTTTGCTCTCCATTACCGGTTTCTCAAGGGGGATTTCTCTTGTTATTTTCGCAGCGGTGAATTTCGAGCTTATCTTCTCTTTCTCGTGGGGGCTGTGGTGGTATTGACATTTCTTGTCGTAGGAAGTGGCCGGGAAGGAGGATGGCTGCGTTCGTTCGAACAGGCTGTTTTTCAGGTTGTGACCATCATGACCACGACCGGATTCTGTACCACAAATTATGAGGAATGGCCTGTTATGGCGGGGATGATTCTCTTCCTCTTGATGTTTGTCGGGGGATGCGCCGGTTCCACCGGCGGTGGAATGAAAGTGATCCGTATCGTCCTGCTCGCTAAAATTGCCTATCGAGAAATGGTGAGACTCTTGTATCCCACATCTGTCGTGGTCGTCAAGCAGGATGGAGATGCGGTTAACGATAAGGTGTTGTATGGAATCTGTGGATTTTTTATTTTAATGAGTGTAGTTTTTGTCTTTTCCTGCCTTCTGATGACAGCGTTCGAAATCGATTGGGTGACCTCTCTCACTGCCACGGCAGCCTGCCTTTTCAATATCGGGCCGGGACTGGGTGCTGTCGGGCCATACGATAACTATGCGGCCTTGCCGATTCTGGTCAAATGGTGGCTTGCGTTCTGTATGATCGTAGGCAGGCTGGAATTCTATTCCGTTCTCATTTTAACCGCTCCCCGGTTTTGGATCCGGTAACGACTCCTTGAAACCGCTATATCCGCTTTTTGTCTCATCCCATTTTCCCAGAATGGAATCGAAAACAAAGATAGCCGGTATTTTCTTGTTTTTTTTTAATGGACGCTACCTTTTCTCGAGAGAGCGAATATAATGAGATCGACATTCCTTTCATCCCCCAATGAAATCCGAATGCGAGATATTACCTGGCTGGAGCCGTGGGCGAGGTTGTGCAATGTGGCTGTATCGATTTCGATGGAAAACGCTGTGGGTAGTCCTGTTTATTTTGGGGGGAATACCGGGTCCATTGGATTCTTCTGCCTCGAATCTGGACAACGTTACGCTGCCGGAAGAAAAATCTTATTTAGAACAAAATATCGATCCACTCTTGGAATCGATCGTCGCCCAATACGATTTGCCTGCCATAGCCTGCGCGGTCATCGTGGATGGAACTCTCTATACTTCCGGCGTCGCGGGAGTGCGTAAGTCCGCTACGTCCGTTAAGGTGGAATCCGGCGACGCGTTTCAAATCGGTTCCTGCACAAAAGCGATGACCGATACCCTACTCGCCATTCTGATCGAGCGAGGTCGGTTGCGGTGGGATTCCACGCTGGGAGAACTGTATCCCGATTTATGGGATACCATGATGCCGGTTTACCGGGATGTAACGGTGGAGCAGTTGATGATGCATCGCGCCGGAATGGCGGCTGACGCGGTTCCTCCTGGCAAAACGCTCGATGATTGGTACGAAATACCGGGTGAAACGCGCCGCGCTCAGCGCCTGAATTATGTGGAGCAGGTTTTACAGATCCCCCCTGAATTTCAGCCCGGTGACCGATTCAATTACTCCAATACGGGCTATATCGTTCTCGGTTCCATCGCCGAACAAATCACCGGCAGGGATTGGGAAGATTTAATGCGGGAAATGATTTTCGATCCGCTGGATATGGAGAATACCGGTTTTGGAACCGTGGGAACTCCCGGCCTGGTGGACGCTCCCTGGCAACATTATTATGAAGGCGGCCAACGTATCGCGGTTGGTCCTGGGGATCCATTCAACGATATACCCTTGGTGTATGGACCAGCAGGGCGGGTGCATTGTTCGATTGACGATTGGGCGAGATTCATACAGATACACGTCAATGGCGAATGGGAAGATCAGAGTCTGCTACGCCGGGATACCATTCTTCGCCTTCATCAACCCAAATTTGGAGGGGATTATGCCGGGGGGTGGGGAGTCAGGACACCCGATTGGAGCTCGGCGGCCTACCTGTATCATGGGGGAAGCAATGGAATGAATCTCAGCAAGGCTTGGCTATTGCCCCAACAACGTTTTGCCATTATTGCCGTGACCAATCAGGCTGGCGATGCGGCGGAATCCGCCATGCAAGAACTCGTAAAGAATCTCATGGAACAATATCAACCCACCAGTTCCACTTCCCAGTGGGGAGATTTACGATAAACCGCTCATCCGGCTGAACTTTGAAAAACTTGTCTTCAATATCCAGAGAGGGTTATCGTCTCTTTCCGGATTTAGTGGTAAAAGCCATTCGAGGGCCGGATGGTTTAGTCTCTTTTACTGGAGCGGGTTCGCCGGTTAGATCCTTATCTTTCGATTGAACCAAATCTTCCACCAACGATTCCATGAAACTAATGATCTTCTGGAGCGATTCCACTTCCTGGCGGAGGTTGGTTAGTTTTGATTTGACCGATTGCAGAGCGTTTCCAAATTCCTTACTTTCGATCTTTTTCGGAACTTCGATCGGTTCGATCTTGATTTGGCTTGCAATTTGGTAGGCTTGTGCGATGGAAACCAAAGCTTTTTTGTCCAGTTTCGGTTGCGCCAGCCGGATATTGCTTTGTATGAATTTCTCTATATGGCCGGTAAATGTATTCCCCAGATCGATTTCCTTGTTAAAAATAGCTCCCTGTGCCCTCAGCTGGCCGGTGACTGCTTGCATGTATTCCAGCGTCAACGTTTGAATCATCGATTTCGACGCCTGAACCTTGGCCTGCATCAATTGAACCAGTTTCTTTTTCACGGTCAGAATATCGAGGGCGCGTTTTCCCGCGATTTCATCCCGCTTTTGCAAAAATTCTAGTGATT
>CAZFOX010000205.1:0-7971 GCA_964520565.1 uncultured bacterium
TTTCATTTGCCAGAGGTCTTACCCTCTGCCCACACTAAATAGCGAAGAGGCAAAAAATTCGATAATACTGTAGTAGAGTGACCAGTAAAGATTATCCGACAAAAAGTATCGATTCAAAACCAACGATTACACTTTCAGATTGCTTCACTTCGTTCGCAATAACAAGAACGTATCGCAATGTCTTTGCGAGCGAAGCGCAGTAATCCTATGGCGATCCAATTGCCGAATGGTTCACAGGACGCTTATTCACCCACGGTCAAACAAATAGTATCAGCCAGATATATTTAAAATTCATACAGTAGTCAACAAGAGAAACTCGCAGAATTACCTGGAAAGAATCTATACCTGCACTTGCGCCCAACGTTGGGCGCGAGACGTTAACTCATCAACATATTCAGGCCAGTTGCGTAATGTTTCTGGATCGAAATCCGCTCCGTTCGGCCAGACCAAAGTACGAGTGACCGTATCTATTTCGACTTGATTGAACATCGTCAGGTCTTGCAGCGGTCCCCACATCTGGCCATGAAGAACCGTCTTGAAATCGATCGTTTGCTCGCTCCCGTCGTCGAATTGAACACGAAGTGTATAATCGGCGACGATTTCAAATTGGGTAACCCGGTATAATTTGTGATACATCGCCGATCCTCCTTCTAGTCCCTATAAAGGAAGAGGTAATTGTCCACTTGAGATTATGTTCCGAATTATTATTAACGTAAAGGGAAACTAATCATATTATTGAAATCTATAAACTATGCTAACATATTATTATTACAATATTGAATACTCAAAAAAAGATTGGTAGATGTATAACTTTTACAATCTCTAGAAAACACGATGCCATACCGGTTTAACATTCCTGAAGTTGCACCCGAGATTTCATTCTATTTCTATGAAGATGAGTATGGATAATGAATAAACCAACCCTTTATCTTGAAACAACGATTCCGAGTTATTATACGGCTCGTTTGAGTCAAAATTTAATAGCAGCTGCCCATCAGGCTATCACGACAGAGTGGTGGATCAACGAATCATCCAAATTTGATATATACATTTCACAGTTTGTTCTTGACGAAGCCGCAGAAGGCGATTCCGAAGCGTCTCAAAGACGTTTGGACTTTCTTTCTCCATTCCCTTTACTAAAAACAACGGATGATGTTTTTTCTCTAACTCAAATCTTAATCCAAGAAGCATTGTTTCCACTGAAAGCGATACGAGATATTTCTCATATTGCCATCTCAGCCGTTCATGGTGTAAACTATCTTTTAACTTGGAACTGTACCCATATCAACAATGCCTCGATCAAAGAAAACGTTAAAACGATTTGCGAGCATCAAGGATTTCAATTCCCAATCATATGTACTCCAGAAGAATTGATGGAGGTTGAAAAATGATTCGAGATCCAATTGTTGAAGACATACACCAAATCCGTGAAAAACTCTCTCAAAAGTTTCAATATGACGTTCGAAAAATTTTTGACGATACAAAACAACGGGAAATACAACATCCAGAAAAACTCGTTAACTTACAAAAAATAACATACAAAAACAGATCCGTACCTGATTGCGATTGAAATTCCAGCCAAAGATATTTGAAATTCAGGTTTCAGTAAATTCTTTCAAGGCTCCAAAGGTGCTCTGAGAGAGAAACTCGCAGAATCGCCTTGAAAGAATCTAGAGCGTTTCTCATAATTCCGTTCCTATTCGCGTTTCGAAAAAGCCGGAAATGATTGGCTTTTTCGGAGATGGAGCGTGAAATAAACACACATACTTTTGAGAACCGCTCTGAATATCCCGTACCGGTGCGCCGGAGCGCATTCTCCTCTCCACCCCGACGCGTTTTATTTAATCACCTCTGAATCTTCTTCAGCAGCCAGGCCATGTTTTGACCGAGGCGTTTCATGGTGCGGATGCCTTCTTCGTCTTTTTCCACCTCTCCCTTTTGCAGACCGAATCCCATGTTCCAATAGATCGAACCGGGGACGATCATCTCGCCCAACAGGTAGAAATGGTTGATGGTGTCGAAAGCGTGGATTTCGCCGCCCCGCCGTACGGCGATGACCGCCGCACCCACCTTGCGCCGGAACAGGTTATCGTTGGCCTTCGCCACCAATCCAGCCCGGTCGATCAGCGCTTTTAGTTCCGCCGATACGTCCGAGAAATACGTGGGCGACGCCATAATAACTCCATCGGCTTCAATGATTTTTTGGATACACTCGTTGACGATATCGCTCTTGTTCGAACACCTTTGATCTTTTTTCTCGAAACATTGGTAACATGCGAGACATCCCCGGATCGTATGGCCGGAGAGTTGAATCATCTCGGTCTCGATCCCCTCGATTTCCAGTTCGCGTAATGCGTAATTGACCAGTATCGCCGTATTGCCGTCTTTGCGAGCGCTGCCGTTGAATGCTACGACTTTCATGAGTGACTCCTATCGATTCATTTTTTAAAATTATTCAGCCTTATGAGATAAAATGCGAAATTATCCTTCCGCCCTTTCAGGGCTTCAGGTTTTTGTCGATCCCGTTCCCAGGCCGTTGGCCTGGGCTGTCTTATTTCGCCCTTTCAGGGCTTAAAAAACAAGGATTTTTCCTTCACTCGTTACACACCGCATATTCGGTAACGGTATTGGTTCGCATTCCTTCATGGCAAAAAAACAAAGAAAAGTTTGTTTCATTTTCTCTCCAATGCCCTCACCCCGGCCCTCGCCCGACGGGCGAGAGAGTTTTCTCAGTCTTCCGGCCAGTATCGTTCGGTGACGATCCGGTCGTCGGTATAAAAGTTGATCACCGCTTTTCCCTGCGCCTTGATGTCGGCGTACTGCGATTCCTTGATACCTCCAAAGGGCAGATAAGCCACCGGCGCGGGAATGCCGACGTTGATCCCGATCATTCCGCAGTTCACTCTCAGTTTGAATTCACGGGCATAGTAGCCATTCTGCGTATAAATCGACGCGCCGTTGCCGTACTGGTGATCGTTGATGATTCCAATCGCTTCATCCAACGACTTTGCTTGGAGTATGACAACCACCGGCCCGAAGATTTCCGTCTTGTGGATTTCCATGCCCGGCTTCACATCGGTGAAGACGGTTGGGCCGATAAAATACCCTTTCTCGCAACCGGGAACCGTCACGTTCCGCCCGTCCAACGCCAGGGTTGCGCCTTCCTGAATCCCTTTTTCGATCATCTCCAGGATGAATTTCTTGGCCTTGGCCGAGATCACCGGCCCCATCAGCATAGGCTCGTCGATGTAACGCGGATCGAGCGGATTCCCCATGACGACGTTTTTTGAATCCTCCACAAATTTCTCGCAGGTCGCCTTATAGACATCGTCGCCCACAGCGACAATGGCCGACGACGCCATGCAGCGCTGCCCGGCGCATCCATAGCAGGACGTGACCATATTGCGGATCACCTCGCCGATCTTGGCGTCGGGCATAATGACCAGGTGATTCTTGGCTCCGCCCATGGCCTGGAAGCGCTTGTTGGTCCTGGCGCATTTCTCCGCAACGATCCTGCACGTGGGTGTGGAACCCACCAGCGAGATTCCTTTCACAAGCGGGCTGTCCATCAGGGCGTCGGATACGGCGCGGCTGCCGTTCACCAGGTTAAAGGTCCCGGCGGGGAAACCGGCGGCATGGATATACTCCGTAAGGAGTTGCATGGTCATGGGAACTTGGGAGGACGATTTCGTGACAAAAGTGTTGCCCGTCGCCAGTGCGTAGGGAATGAACCAGAATGGAACCATCGCCGGGAAATTGAAAGGCGCGATCATGGCGAAGACTCCGATGGGAACGCGGATCACTTCGCCGTCGATACCGAACGAACACCCGATCAGTTTATCGCCCTGCTGGAGCACCGGCATCCCGCAGGCCACCTCGCAGTTCTCCAGAACCCGCTTCATCTCCGCGCGGGCGTCGGTCACGGACTTGCCCATCTCTCGCGATAAGACGCGCGCGATCTTTTCTTCGTTCTGTTTGATTAACTCGACCAACTTAAACATCGGCTGCACGCGCCGGGAGACCGGAGTCTGGCTCCATTTTGGGAACGCAGCGGCCGCCGCCTCAATGGCGCGTTGCGTCTCTTCTTTGGTTGAAAGCGGATTTTTGGCCAGAATTTCGCCGGTGCTGGGATTCTCTACATCGAGAAAGCCCTCATTCTGCGCTTCCACCCATTGGCCGTTAATGTAATTCTTCAGAATATCCATCGCGTTTCCCACTCCTTCCCGGGTGCTGGATTATCGACTCGTTTTTTCCGTTCAACCCAGTGTATTGTATGTTTAATTTCTCAGTAACGATTGAGTACCATGAAATCAAGGGACATTCTTTCACCCTTACAGGGCCCCAGGGCGATGCCCTGGGCTATCTTATTTCGCCCTTTCAGGGCTGAAAACAAAAATTTCTCTTCAATTGGGTGTACTTCTCTAATTCTTTAATCCTTCTTTAATCCGGATACTTACCTTATAGGATACTCTAGCCGTACTGGCTATCTCTACACACCACGAGTCCATAATCTTTTATCAGCTACTTTACAAAGAGGAACGATCGATTGTCTAGACTATTGGCTGTTATTTTTCTATGATCCCGATGAGGGTGAAATACAGGATTTCTTGGAATTTATAAGAAACGGGAAAATGAACGACAAAAACCAAACCTATAAAAGTCCCCTACATCAGATGGTCTGTACGACGTGCACCGATCTCTGGAACGATTCCTGTTCTCTGCAGGAACTGACCTATTCCATCGATCACGGTGCGGTGGGCGCGACGACCAATCCGGTCATCGTCGGCAACGTCCTCAAAAAAGAGATGCATCTCTGGACAGATCGTATCCAGGAAATAATCCACGAGAATCCCAATTCCACCGAAGACGAAATCACCTGGAAGATCATCGAAGCCCTGGCCGTGAAAGGGGCGGAACTCCTTCTCCCCGCGTTCGAACGGCACAAGGGCAAAAAAGGCCGCCTGTCGATTCAAACCAACCCCAAGTATTTCCTCAACGCCGAGCAAATCACGGAACAGGCGTGTTATTTCGATACCCTGGCGCCCAACATGCAAGTCAAGATTCCGGTTTCGTCGGCGGGGATCGAGGCCATCGAAGAAGCTACCTTCCGAGGCGTCAGCATCAACGCCACAGTGAGTTTCAGTGTTCCTCAAGCTATCACCGTAGCAGAGGCAGTGGAGCGTGGACTTAAACGGCGGGAAGCGGAGGGCAAGGATATCTCGGCCATGTCTCCCGTCTGCACCATCATGGTGGGGCGCATCGACGATTGGCTGCGCGTGGTGGCCGAACGGGACGATATCATCACCGATCCCGGCTATCTCAATTATGCAGGCGTCGCCATTATGAAAAAAGCCTATCAAATTTACCGGGAACGCGGTTATCGCGCCCGATTGTTATCCGCCGCCTATCGTTGCCATATGCACTGGTCGGAATTCATCGGCGGCGATCTGGTCGTTTCGATTCCTTACGATTGGCAGGTTCGCTTTAACCGTTCGGACGTCGAGGTCGTTCCCCGCATCGATAATCCCGTCGATCCCAAAATTCTTTCGGAACTGTTAAAGAAATTTGAAGATTTTCGCCGGTCGTATGAAATCGATGGCATGACGGCGATAGAATTCGATTCGTACGGCCCAAACCGGCGTACTTTGCGCCAGTTTCTGGCCGCTAACGATTCCCTGGTACAGGTTATTCGCGACCGCATGATTCCCAATCCGGATACGAAAAAATGACGGACTCTCTTCTCACTACCTACCGAAACCAGACTCTCCATAAAGGGTGGAACTCTTTTTTGGAAAACGACGGCGAGACGCAACTCGATTTCGGCATCCATCTGTTAGAACCGGGGCAAACACAGACCTTTGTCTCCGATAGGCAGGAAACGGCTTTGTTGATTCTCCAGGGAAGGGGTTCGATAGAAACAACCTCCGATCGAGCCGTCTTCGAGCGTTCGTCCTGGCTCGAACAATCGCCCACCGCCGCGCACGTTCCTGCGGTTGCATCCGTCACGGTTGCTGCATCCAGCGTTGTGGAAATCGCCATTGTAAAAACGCCCAACACGAAAATCTTCCCGCCGAAAATTTACCGCCCGGACGAGGTGGAGTGCGAACACCGCGGCAAGGGAATGCTGGACGACGCCAGTTACCGGATTGTCCGCTGCGTCTTCGACCGGCGCAACGCGCCTACCGAAGCCAATCTCGTTTTAGGCGAAGTAGTCAATTTTCCCGGACGCTGGAGCAGTTATCCGCCTCACCATCACACCCAACCGGAGCTATACTATTATCGTTTCGAGCCGGAATGGGGATACGGGCACGGCGAACTCGGCGAGGAAGTCTTCAAAATCAAGCACCACGACCTGCTTCGGATCACCGGCGAGCGCGATCATTCCCAAACCTCCGCGCCGGGTTTTCATATGTATTATTTGTGGACCATCCGGCACTTGCCCAACGAACCGTACACGGGATTCGAATTTACACCCCCGTTTGAAACGCTGCTTCGCTGATTCTTCACCAAACAGGCCATGCAACAATTCCCGATACACTTGGGCAAACTATCGTATGGGGATGAAGCGGAAGATGGCTAACGATCCTCTCTATTGGAGACTCTTTCGATGATAGCGAATCCTTTCTCTTTGGAAGGCGAATTGGCGATCGTAACGGGTGGAGGGACGGGAATCGGGCTGTCCATCTCCAAATGCCTGGCTCAGGCCGGAGCCCAGGTGGTTCTGTTGGGAAGGCGCGAGACGGTCCTTCAGGAAGCCGTCCGTGAAATCGGTCTTTCGTCTTCTTACGAGGTTTTCGATGTAACCCACCTCGATGAGATTCCCACCCTGGTGGAGAAAATCGCGGATCGGAGCGGGCCTCCCTCGATCCTGATCAACAACGCGGGAAATCACCTGAAAAAAGACGCCCTCGACACCACCAACGAGGAATTCGCTCGAATCATCGATACGCACGTCATGGGGTCGTTTGCGTTCACAAGGGCCGTCGCTCCCCGGATGATGGAACGGAAACACGGCTCGATCGTATTCATCGCTTCCATGACCTCGTTCATCGGCCTTTCCAAAACAATCGCCTATTCGGCGGCGAAATCCGCCTATCTGGGTCTGATCAATACCTTTGCCACGGAACTCTCTCCTCACGGCGTCCGCGTTAATGCGATTGCGCCGGGATTTATCCTCACCGACATCTCTCGAAACGCGTTTGACGACGATCCCCAGCGGCTGGAGAAAGTGTTGGAACGCACGCCAATGCATCGAAGAGGCGATCCGGACGATATCGGCTACGCCGCCGTGTATCTATGCTCGCAGGCCGCTCAATTCGTTACCGGGGCGGTTCTGCCCGTCGATGGCGGATTCCGTATCGGATTCTAGAGGTGGCTTTTGATAACTTTTCGACATTCGTAATGACAGAAGTTTTTACATGCGGTTGGGGGCGGTTACATTGAGAAGCGCCAGCCCGTTACGCATCACCTGGCGTACGGCCAGAACGAGATGGAAACGCGCCGTGGTTCCAACCGGGTCGTCCTGATCGAGGACCCGCTGCACCTGATAATAGGTATGAAAGGTCTTCGCCAGATCTTCGAGAAACGCCGGGATCTGGTTGGCTTCGAGACGCTCGGCGGCGTCGAGTACCACCAGGGGATAATAAAAGAGTTTCAGAAGCAACAGGCGCTCGCGCTCTCCCGCGAGGGGCGCGGCGTCGAAATGTAAATCGGGAGTCGTTTGAATCCCCCGCTCGTTGGCCTTTTCTTCCATGCTGCACGCGCGGGCATGGACGTACTGCAGGTAGTAGACGGGATTATCCATCGACTGTTTTTTGGCCAGATCCCAATCGAAAATCATCTGTGAAGAATAACTGCGTTGGGCAAAGAAATAGCGCGTCACATCCGCACCCAGTTCGCTCACCATTTCCAGCAGGGTCATGAACTGCCCCTCACGGGTGGAGAGTTTGATCTTCTCACCAGCGCGTTCGA
>CAZFOX010000206.1:0-7895 GCA_964520565.1 uncultured bacterium
GACCGGAATATCGATATCGTCTATTGGCTGCGGGAAATCTACCGCCAATGGGAATCCGCCATGCCGTATGCCCAAACGTTGTTTGGGGAGGAGTTAAGGCAGTTGGATCGCAAAGAAGAATAAGACAAAAAACACTTACAACGGATTCCCGATTCCGATCACCGTCACGCGGGCGCGGGGTGCGATGTTTCCCGCATCTTCCCAGTTCAAGCGAATCGTATTGGTTCCCTTTTCCAGTATGGGAATCTCGCCGATGGGTATCACTTCGCCGAGCAGTTCACCTTCGGGGCTGTAATGCTTGCATTCGGAAGGAGAGGTTAGTTCCAAATATTGGCCGGTCTCCATTATGACAGGAAATGTAATGGTTTTCCCGCCGATTGAGATGGATGGGTTCTTCATGGTACTGGATACATGTGGAAGCGCTTTGACCGGAGCGATGTAACAGGCGATGGATTGATGCCGGGGGATGTTTGTACACCAGATCGACAGAGATTCCACCTGCTCGAACTTAACGTTCTCGCGATAAATGGAGTAGGCGTTTCCATAGGGCCAGCGATACTGGGCATAGCGATCCGATTCCATCTCCAGCAATTCAAAATATTTCCATCCCGTAAAATCGACAAGGATGTAGCGTTCCCCCAGGCCGCTGACGAGGTGTTCCGGGCTGCGCATCTGAAAGTTCAGGATTTCGCCGTTCCCGTCGCCGTATATCCAAACGCCCAACGCCTGGTGATGCCGGAGGTCAAGCGGTGGATTGAACGACAGACGGGCTTGCAGCCAGGCGGCCTTGGGATCGTCGAGTTTCTTGTTAAGAGCGGTCAGTTTTCCCGTGGATTTTTCAAACAGGATTTGCTCAGTACTGGATGAAATGTCAAAAGAAACACCGTCGGCGGAAGAGCGATCTTCGAAGGATACCGATTGAGAAAAATCGGCCAGAATAATGCTATCTGTCGCTTGATAGGGAAGCGCGGCGGTCAGCGCTTCCAGGCGAAGTTTCAGCGGTTGGGCTGGATGAAGGTTCGTTACATTCCAGGTCAGGCTGCCGGGATTTGAGCCTTCGGCTTTATGCCGGTCGTAGGTGGCGGGGTGAAGCCGCCATTGGTTTTTCTCATCCTGCTGTAACGTGAATTCGTCGCCGGGCACGCGGAGTTTCTTCTGGATCTCTTCACCGAAATAATGGGAGCGGCGCAGCGTTTCATAATTCTTGATGATCCCCGCCAGACGATGGTAGATCGGCTTGTTTCGATTTTCGGGATTGATTCCCATGATGGAAATTCCAGAGCCGTTCGCCAGCGCTTTGCCGCAGAGGTATTCGATATCGTCCGAGAACGTAGGTTCACCCTGGATGCCGGACCAGGTTTTAATCGCCCACCAGCCCAATTGGGTGGGCAGGAACATTTTGTCGATCTCTCTGTTGGCGGCGCAATGGATATCGATAAAGGTTTTGTGGCCGCGGGTTGGATGATCCCATGCTCCCATACGGGAACGAATATACCAGAGGTGGTGATGGAACGCGCTCATCTCCAGCAACGGCGATTTTTTGAGCCGGGAAAACAATTCGAAAGCGAATTTAGAGCCGTAATGCCAACCATTTTCCCCGCCGCCCAATATGTCTTCGCCATCCAGGGCATCCAGATAGATCATGTCGAAGCCGCATTCATTGAACATCTCGGCGGATTTTGAAGCCACTTCGGCAAGAAGGCTTGAATCGCCGTCCGGGACAAACAGCCCGAAGCATTCTTTGAGATGATGTACCTTGCTTTGGGCGGAATGAGGGGACATTGTGGTTCCATAGGCTCCCCGCGTGCAATCGGTGAAGGCATAGGGTGGTTCTTTTTGGATAGCCTTGTAGGTAATCAGTTCGTCATCGATCTGCAGGGTGACGCTATTACGGACGAAGAAGCCCGTGATGGCCGACATGGATTGCGTGGACTCAACGACCGGGATCGCCGTTGCATCGGCCGGGATATCGCTTGCGAGTGTAAACACGGCGTCTTTGGCCAGTCGGGGATCGGGTTTGGGCGTTACCCAGGGACATTTCTTGTCGATAAAGAAGGCGTAGGTGTGCAATCCGGCGGAGATGCCCGCCTCATGCAGGCGGTCGATGATCTTCTTGAAACTCTTCTTGCCGTCGGGAAAGATTTTTGGATTGGGTTCGCAATCGCCGAAGCGAAAAGAAGACCCGCCGTGAAAATCGATTTGGTTTAGCCCCAGGCTTTGCGCCAGGTCGATCCACTGCTCGACGGATTCTTCGGTCATCCCGTCGAAATTGAACAAATAAGATCCCCGGTTGATATCCGCATCCAATGCCCAGGGGCCTCCGATGGTGGAATGTGGCAGGTCGTCGGCCTGGGCGACAACTGTCTGCATAATCGGTCTTAGCTGGCTCTGCGGGCAACCGATCAGGGCAGTTTGGGCGCCTTGCAGTCCAAAACGTGGATAACAGAGAGCATGGAGGCGCGTGTTGGCCTGCGGGACCTCGGGAATATTAGTCTGGAGATTGAGCGCCAATGCGCAACCGGCGAACGGATCGGGGCCGGAACCGGGAAGAAGAGCGATATCGAAAAAAGTAAGTTCTTCGATGGGAAATTCTTTCGCATCGTCTACGGTCAACGTGATAAAGTTGGGATTTTCAACAGCGCGAAGCTGCATTTGAAAATCGGTTCCGGCAAATTGAACTGTAAGAAATTTTCCTTGATCTGCAACATCGGCGAAGACGGATGAAGATAGATGCTCTTTTCCAGCGATCTTTACACGAGCGATAGCGGGAGCGGCTTTCCTGTCGAGAAAATCCTGGCCGGTGCGTTTATCGATAAAATGGAGGTTTTGCCCGTCCGCGCCGATACTGTATCGAAAGAAATCGGTCTCCAGCGTAATGGCCGCCGATGAATTGGCAGATCCAGAGGAACATGGGTATGATAGGAAGAGAAGAAGAGAGAGAAAAAGTATCTGATAGGTTTTCATCGATAGAACCTCGGACGAGAGTATGCAATCATCCTCATATAGGATTCAAGGAAGGTCAAGGATTCTCCGCCGAATGGCGATAGACTGTTTCGTATGGATTCGCGGAATCTCTGTGACGGAATTAAAGCGATAGGGAGGTATCTATGGAGAGGAAACAGAACAGAATAACTTGTGCAATCTGTTTTTGTCTTTTATGCAATTTTGTGGTTCTCCCCCTGGAAGCGGTTCAACCGGTTTCGCATCGTTTGCCGGAGGGTGTTCTTCCCGTTTTGGGATGCTGGTTCTGGCAGGAACGGGAATTCGAACCGGAAGGGTATAAAGAGTTCCTCGATCTTATAAGCGAACACTCTCCCTACAACCTGTTGACCACCAGTTTGCGAGTTCCCCTGAAGGAACTAACCGACGAAGAAGTTCACTCTCAAATCCGAAAGGCGGCTCTCTATGCTCGCGAGCGGGGCGTTCCTTTGGTGATGGATCTGGATGTACGGTTGGCGCGCCGCGCATTTGAGGCGCAGTATCCCGAAGAATTGCAACAGATGCTTCTTTTCCAGGAAACCGAAACGAAAGGGAAGGATATCACGATCGAGGTTCGCAGCCGCGAGCTGAGCGATCACTACACGCATCGCACGACTCCCTATGTGGCCTTGAGAGGATCGTTGCTTCGGATTTATTCATACAAGCGCGGGCGAGATGGCATCGATTTGAAGACATTGAAGGAAATCCCAGTGGCGAGCTGCCATGTCGAGGCGTCCAGCGCGGTGGTGAAAGTGAATATCCCCGGCGATGCTACGGAACAGGGCTGCCTGCTCTGTGCGGCGGTTGCATTCGATCACCTGGCGGCGGATGTATTTGCACCGCACCTGTTGGAGTTTCAACGCCGGATCCTGAAGCAATATGCGGATACTCCATTGGCCGGTGCCTGCAAAGACGAATGGGGATTTCCGCCCTGTTTTGATGGGAATCCGGCCAAGGATCAATTCTGGTATTCACGGTATCGCGCCGAAGAGTACTCCCGAATTACGGGAGGCCGTGAATTATTGGCCGATTGCCTGCTGATGTCCAAAGGGATTCAGGGCCGGGAGCGCGAGCGGATAGCGGCTATCAACGCGTTTATGGAGATGTCCTGGCGGAGAAACGGTGAGGCCGAGCGCGATTATTACGCCGCGGTGAAAGAGATTTTCGGAGCGTCCGCCGTCGTGGCTACCCATCCGACCTGGTGGCCGTACCCCGATTCGAGAGAGTTTATGAAAAACGGCCTCGATTGGTGGGATGCGCGGCGCGATTGGGCACAGACAGACGAGTTGACGCCTTTCGGGGCGCGGACGGCGTTATCCAAAATATGGAACAGTCCGGTTTGGTACAACATGTTCTATTCGTCCCAGAAATCCGATTATGAAAAAAGCGTCTGGTCGCATGCTCTGGCAGGAGGGCGCATCAACTATCATCCCATTTATCCACGCGAAGGTTCGCTGCTGGAACGAAGCCGGGAATTGCTGTGCGGCGATCTGGCGCGGGCGGACCTCCGGGTGCGTCTGGTGTATTTCCTTACTCAAACTCCCGTGGAGTGCCCCGTGGCGGTCGTGGTTGGGCATGCCGGTGCGATGAACTGGGCAGGGCCGGCTTATGACGATGTGGGGATGGAAATCGTCAATGAGCTATGGCGGGCGGGCTATCCAACGGATTTGATTCCCAGCAGCGAGATCGAGAACGGTGTGCTTCTGGTCGATGAAGAAGGATGGATTCAGTATGGGCGGCAACGCTACACGGCGCTGGTTCTCTATCACCCCGAGTTTTCCCGGCCTGTTGTGGGAGAGTTTTTTCAAAAGGCCAAGCCGGGAAAGACAGCGCTCTATCGCGTAGGTGAGTGGACGATGGATTTCAATGGAAACCCTCTGGATGGCGGGCGGCTGCTGCCGGAATGGATGACGGTTTGTCAATCAAACTCAGAGGCGATAGCCAACGTCTGCCGGATTCTACGTGAGAGACGGATTGAAGCGCAGACGCCTGCGGCTTCCACGCTGGAGGGTTTCGATTCGGTCTCGATCTCACCGTCCACAGAAGGCCAATGCCGTTTGATCGATGGGACAAAAATCATTGTGGCCGGAACCCGGCGGATTTCCGGCGATCCGATTCAAACAACCGTCATGGTGCAAGGCCGTGAAGTAATCTGGGATACGGAAGGCATTGCCGCTGTGCGCCTGGATCGGGCTGGAAAAGTGGAAACGCTGGCGGCGGGTGCGTTGAAACGATTCAAAACCGGCGATTTCGAAATCTCGCTCGATACACCCATTGATTTGGCGCTTTGGAAAGATGCCGATGGCAGGTTTCACGGTGTGGTGCAGGATTATGAAGGAGCAATCCCCGATGTGTTAACCCGGATCACCACGGATTGGAGCCGGATCGTATCTCCGTTGGAGAAGTGAAACCATAGGGAAAAATATCTGATCAAAAATCTTATTTAGGTATGAGATTGTTTTTATCTATAAATTCATCCATATCTGTGAACATAGTAAAGAAAATTGGTTTTCCACTGAATGCCAACGGTGTTACTGGCCCAACCGCCATGAATGGAAATTCCTGGAGGTCCTTGCGTGGAAAACTTTGTGGATCTCTGAAAGATTGATAGAGTTCGAGAGAACGTTTATCGCCACCTGCAAAATCACGTAAACGATCAAATTCACTCCCCATAGCGAGACCAAAACCAAAAGCCAAGATTCTAAGTTGTTGAAGAATCTCATTATCAAGTCCGCCAAGTGTTTGACTAATAAATAGCCAACCAAGGCCATATTTACGCGTTTCTCTAATCGCTCGTCTCAATAATGATCGTAATCGCTCAGATTCAGAACCTTCTTCAAGATGTCCACTAGGGACGTGCCGGTGGGCTTCATCTAGTACGACAAGAACATTTGCACTTCGATTATCAGAAAAGCAGATTGATGCTTGGTAAACTAAAATTTGTAAAAGTTTTCCGAGAATCCTTCGTTGTAGATTTTCGGACCAAAAACGTTGATTCCCTTGCTGGGATATATCGATAGATATTATAGGACGTACATATTGATTATTTCCAGCATCCAATAATCTGTTTATAATCCCATCATTATTACGATAACTAAAAAGTCGGGTTCTTCCTTGGCCTCCAGTGAAGAGACAGCAGATATCTTTCCATTTTTCCAAGGCACGATTATAAAGCGTTTGATCTTGTTTCACTCGTTGAACATGTTGAATAAGTGTTTTTGCACGATCTTTAGAATATATATATTCTGCATTCTTGTTTTCGGCTATTGCGTCAAGTACAACATCGAGTATCGTACTGTTACCAAGACTATCCAGATTATATGTTCCTTCGAGGGTAGTTCGTATAATCTCAGCTGTTTTCTCCAAATTTGCTTTCGAACTTCTTGGGATATTCAAATCATCCATAAAACCAAGAGATAATACCATTTCTTCAAAAGTCGTCCAATCATCTAACTGTAGTTGTGATATACGGTAGACTTCGATATTTCTTCCGTGCGACTTTAAAACTTGGTCTAAGGCTAGATTTTGATTTCCTTGTCGTTTTCCAGAAAGCTCATTAGAAAACTCACCTTGAGGATCAATTACCAATATCCCCATTTGTGGATGTTTCGCATATGCGCAAAGCATCATCTTTGCCAATCCCGATTTCCCAGAACCGGTTTTACCAAAAACACCAAGGTGATAAGCTTCCCCTGCTCCACCTAATCCCTGATCACGACTTCCGAAATGTTTAAACCACATTGGGTACAATACATCGTTTGCGTAGGCTCGACCGAGATAAAAAATCTCATCTTTATGAACGGAAAGAAGATTATCCAATAATTTTTGATCAATACGAAAAACACGTGTTCCTGTCGGAGGAACCATACCAAGTACTTCTGGTTCAAAACCATTAGTCGCTCGTCGGAATGTTGCACCAACCACAAAATCCGCAATCCGGGTGTCCTGGCGATTTGTAATAGGAGGAATTTCTCCAGTTCTCTTTACAAGGTTTCGAAAAACGGAGTCTTCATGCCACCGATTTTTTAGTTCAATCCCAACTATCTGCCCAACCGATGTAATGGGAATACCATTTTGTGCTGCTTGAAATCCAACAAGAGCGCCGACAAGACGTTCTTCCGTCGCTTCCTGTAGTAAGTCCAATGTCAATTCAGTGTTGGTTGACGGACTCCCCACTACGGCAACATCATTAAAGCGCTCATTGTTCATGAAGTCCCTCCTCTTCCACCTTCTGTCCTGTAGTTTTGTAAACAAAGCATCGTCGTTTCAATATCGAGGCTGGAACCTGCAACGTGTTGCGCGACCGTTTGTTCGACGACAGCAACCCCACATCCAAGGCTCTTAACCATACGATCTGCCAAAAATAATGGATATGGTTCTGTAACCGCTGGACTAAAAAATTGCTTTTGAATTCCTTCCAAAATTATTGAAAGGCGAGAAAGACTATTGGCAGATGTACCGGTGAGTTCAAGTCTTAATGCGGGTAGCCAACCATAAGGTCTGAAATATAATACTCGAATGTCCCGCATTGCGCGATCAAGTCTTTGATTTTCCTCTTCACTGCAACCGAATCCTCGCTCATCCTGTCTCTTGGGTAGATGATATGACTCTTCCTGCATTACCGGAATAGGAGAAGTGTATTCACCGGGCTCGAGTATGAGGGTAGCGATCGTTTTATCATCACAGGTTTGTTCCAAATCTTTACTAACATGTTGAATGAGTTCAGTTCGTGAGGTATATTTTGGTATAGCAGTAATTCGATCGGAAACCAAGGCACCCATAATTTGTCGATATAAATTTCCATTATCCCATCGTTTTATTAATTCTTCATGTAATTGCCCTGAAATTAAATTTTTAATTATACCTGAATCCGTGAACTAAGAATCCGAAAAATATCTGGGCAACTTACATCGCGA
>CAZFOX010000207.1:0-1173 GCA_964520565.1 uncultured bacterium
AAGGGGCGGAGCGATTCATCGGCACAAAATGGCATACGAAGGATATCTGGCTGCGCCGTCAGTTCGAGTATGACGGAACCGCCTTCTCATCCGCTCTCCTGGCGATTCACTTCGATAACCGGACGGAAGTCTTTGTGAATGGAAAGAAAATCTGGGAGCGCGATGGCTGGAACGACCGCTACGAAGGTTTCGATGTCTCTAGCGTATTGCGGGATGCTCTGCAAAAGGGAACGAACACAATCGCGGTTCATTGCCATCAGGACGAAGGCGGCCAGTTTATCGATACCGCTATTCTGATTGCTCCCTGACCGTTACGGCACGATACCGGCAGCCTTGTTCGAAATGACAAAATGCTATTTTCTTGCTAGGATAAAGATGAAATAGGGAAGATTGCTCCCCAAGCGATCTTCCCAACATTCCATGATTAAAGGGAGTACAAAATGAAACAGGTATTTGCAAGTGTTTTACTTCTATTCATGGCAGTATTGATTGGATCGGCGCAAACTTATGTCGATCTCAATACCCTGTTTAACGCGGACGTTATGCTGGAACCGGGCGGCGCAGGGCAGGGAGATCCATTGGATAATGAAGGTCGGCGTCTCGACGCGGCCAGTTTGCCGATTGGATATCGAGACGGTGTGGTTACTGTCACGCAGGATCGGCGGGCGGAATTCCGCTTTGCGAATTTCCTGACCTCTTCGCTCGACGCTGCCATTCTCAACGGCCAGACCGTGGATGTCCCCGATGCGAAATTCGCGTCGCTCGATCTGGCGATGCTGGCCGCTTCCGGTAGTTTCACCAATCCGTTTCCCCAAATCGAGTTCCGGTATGCGGATGGATCGAAAGACACACGCCGGTTAGGACCCGTCGCCGGGTGGTTCGCCAGTCCCACCGCTTTCGACAACATCTTCTTCCGGTATACGGATAACAGTCAGGTGAAAAATATCGCTTCGTTTGCGACGAATTTCGGCAATGACGAGATGATGTATCTCCTTCAGGAGAAGGGGAATGGAAATTCGGGCGGAAATCGCTTCATCGATGGAACCGGGTATGCGCTCTATCTGATCGAAAATCTGAAAGACGTGAAAAACGCCACGCTGGGTGTGACGGTGGGCAATAATTTCGTGATCTCCATCGCCACGGAGTATTGGGATCCCGTTGCCTCCACCACGG
>CAZFOX010000207.1:1183-7854 GCA_964520565.1 uncultured bacterium
GGAAGGGTATACCGTGCTGGCCAACTCGATGACGCTTTATGACGGTTTCGAACATCGGGCTTTGGGAAACCTCAAACAATACACATTCGACGTCTCGCCCTATCTGGCGCAGAACACCGGCGAACTGTGGATTCTCTTCACCGACGCTACCACTTCCAACGGCTGGGGTCCTTATCTGCAGAATATCAGCCTCTTCACCGGCGAAGCGGTTACCTTTGAAGAGACTCTCCAAACTCCCATCGATGCTTCCAAGGCCACGGTTTACGCCCAGTTTCAAACCGATGGCAACGCCGAAGAGAAAAAGTACCTCTACGACAACAGCGGTTCCGGCCCCTCCAACCGGGGGCATCGCTTTGCGGATGGCAACGGTTCGATCACCTACCGCTTCGATTTACCCGATACGGTTACCGATGCCAAATTAACCGTGGATATGGCTAATAACTTCATCGTTTCTCTTTCCGGCCCGACCGGCGTCGTCCGCTATCAGAGTATGACGGTGGGTTCGGCGGATGAAAAATCGTTCCTGATCGACGAAGGAAACAGCATCCCCGGCGGTGATTACCGATTTGCCGATGGGAATTCTTACATGGTCTATCAGTTCGATCTGCCCGACGACGTTTCGACCGCATTCGCACAGATTCATATCGGCAATCAGTTCGTGATCGAAGCGGCGGCCGGAACGGCTGGCGAATTCCAACTTGAAAAAGACTGGGTGGCGGAAACCGGCCAGGAAACCCGCGACAACAGCAATCTGAATTATTATTCCATCAACATTTCCAAGTACCTGGCCAACAATCCTCAAAAAATCGTACGCTTCCGCTTCTCGGATGGACTTCCCGCCGACGGTTGGGGCCCCTATTTGAAGAGTATCGTCATCACCAACAAGGAAGGGGAAGGCGAGAGCGTTTTCGAACCGGTGTTAAACGCACAGGAGATGTTCGGAGAAGACATCCGTAACGAATACAATAAGCGCTTTTATACCATCGACCTCGCGCCGACGCTGGCCAACAATCCCACACGGGAGGTGTTTGTGAAGTTCACCGATGGCAGCACCGGCGATGGCTGGGGGCCGGGCATCTTCTGGATGGCGGTCTATTCCGGGGATCTCGATCTCGGGTCCGACCGGTTGATTTTCGATGGACTGAAAACCACGGCGGGCGATCCAGATAACTACGGCGCCGGACTCCTTCATCGCCGTTACCATTTAAATGCGGGAAAGACGTTGACCGAAATCGCTTTCCCCAGTCTCGATACGTCCGGCAATAAAGTGTACCTGCTGGCGGCCACGCTCAATGCGGATGGTACGCCGGTCGGCGATTGGATGCTCCACGAATAGTCCTTCTCTTTTCCGGGGCCATGCCAATAGGGGTGGCCCCGGATGAATTCTCTATCAGGGAATCTGGTTGATTCGAAAAGCAGCCGGAATAAATGGAAAAGGGGGAACGAGAGTAATGAACGATTTGGTTCGGAAGAAAATACATTCTTCCGGGAATGCTTTTACTCTGATCGAGTTGTTGATCGTCGTCGCCATCATAGGCATTCTGGCGGCTATTGCAGTACCCAATTTTCTTAACGCTCAGGTGCGCGCCAAAGTATCACGGGTGGAGGCCGATCTACGCACGCTGGCCACGGCCCTGGAATCGTATCACCTGACGTTTGGCAATTACCCGGTCGCCCATCTGCTCGATCAGATGATCGCATCGGGAACCGCGATCAGCCGCTTTTCCGCACTGACCACGCCCATCGCCTTTATCTCATTCTACCCTTCCGATCCATTCGGCCAGAAAAAAGAGAGTAGCGAGTTTCATACCCAGACCTACGACTATTACGACTGGACTTCCGCAAAAATCGCGGGGAACGCTCCCAATTCGACGCGCGGCGCGTATTGGCGGATCGCCAGCGCTGGTCCGGACAAGATTCAACGAGTGGGCTTCAGCGTTGATTACAATCCTAGTAACGGCGTTCTCAGTCTCGGCGATATCGTTCGTCTCGGGCCGCCCTGGATGAAATTCGATACGCGGGTCCTTCAATGATCGCAATCGTCCAGTGTGGACGATTGAAACCTTCCGCGCGATCCTTACCGTCAGCCTCGAATATTAAGGCGGGGCTGCGGAGGAGTGGCATCGCCTGGAGGGGGAACGGTGGATGAAACCGGGCGGGAATAGACCGCCGGTTTGAGAGGAATGGGCGCTTTCGGCAGCGCGGCGGGGGAAGGAGCGGATTGGATGGCGGGACGGGAGGGAGCGGCCCCGGCGTCTTCCGTCTCGCTCAGATACTTCTCGACGGCTTTTGTCCAGCCGTCGCGTAAATCTTCCACGATGGGGATCACTTCATCGATCAGACTTGCGCTTTGTTTGATGTTGGCCTTGACGAGATGATGGTATACGAAATCGTAAATGCGGAGCAGGTTTTGGGCTAAATCGCCGCCTTTTTCGAAATCGAGCGCGATCATCAATTCGGTGAATATGCGCTGCACCTTGGTCAATTCGGTGTGCGCTTTCTCGATTTCCTTCTTTTCGATGGCGCGTTTGGCGATGTGAAGTTTCTTCACAGCCGCATCGAATATCATCAGCAGCAGTTGCGGTTGACTGGCGGTCTCGATCTGAGTCTTCAGGTAATGTTGATGGGGATTGGCTAGCGGCGACGCCACGGGTTTTTTCTCCTTCACGCTTGGCCCAACCAGGGTGCTTCCAGTATCATTGTAGACGATTTCTCGATTTCCCCGCGAGGGGATTTGTTCTCAATTCAATCTCCGGTTAACTGGTGCCCAATTTCTGCGACAGTAAATTGCTGAGCTGCTGGGATTGCGACATGGTGACTTCCAAAGCGGTAAAACGCTTGCGTAGAACCGTTTCATAAGCGCTCGCCCGTTCTTCGTATCGAGTAATCTGATCGTTGTATCGCTCGATCCTGTCCTGCACGCCTTCCGTGGCGGCGTCCATACGGCCTGTTCCGTAAGCCGTATATTGTTGGAGAATCGTGGCGAAATAGTTGGCGAAACCAACGCCAGTGGCCTGCATTAGGTTCTTCACCTTGTCGGGATCCTCGTTGAGTGCGGCTTGCAGATCGCCGGAGTTGAACGACAGCGTCCCTGCCGAGGTAAGGCTGATGCCCAAGGAGGAAATACTCTGCGAACCCGCTTCGTGAATGGGCGAACCGGCTATGTTGTTGCTGTACATCTGTTTGCGAAGCCCCAGATCCTCCGCCGTTGTCCCCCCATTTACCTCCTCAACTTTGAAGGCTCCCGTTCCGCCGGATTGATCGATCAGGTTAATGGCTGTCCCGCTGCTGCTGATTTCCGCCTTGACTTGAATCCCTTTCGTATAATTGATCTCATCGATGATTTCCTGAACGGTTTTTACCCCGCTGAGATCGACGGTATAACTATTCCCCTTCCGGTCGGTAATCTGGATTTTTCCCAGATCGATGCCCGCCCCGTCGTTTAAATCCGCCACTTTCACGCCGGGCAGATTGGGTATGCTGCGGCTGATTCCCCCCGATAAGGAACCTCGCAATTCGCGAATGGTCGAATTTCCGAATAGAATTCCCCGCTTTCCACTTTCGGCGTCAAAGAAAGTTTGATCGCTGAGATAATTGGAGAGCGTGTTGAACGCGTCGACAAAACTCTGTAAAACGGTTTCCACATTCGAAAGGTCTTCCGTGATGGATATGTTGACCGTCTCGCTGCTCTCTTTGATCAATGCCAGCGAGACGCCATCCTCCAGGTCGGTCACAACGTTACTGGAACGGTTGATCGTCACTCCATTATACGTGAGCTGGGCGTTTTCGCCTTGCTGATCGATATGTTTAAATTTCCGGTCGGCAATACCCAGAGTCTGTAGGGCGTTTTGGGTGTCGCCCAGAATGTTAACCCGGCCGGTGGCGCTGTTGAGTTCCAGGCGCGAAACTCCGTCGGCGCTGATGATCTTCGCCGTGATATCCGATCCAGCGGCGCTGGCCTGGGAATTGATTTTACTCACAATGGCGCTGAGCGAGTCCGTGTCCAGATCGATATCGAATGTGAACGAATCCGATCCGTCGCCGTCTTCCAGCGTGATAGTGGATGTGTTGGTGGCGCCCAGGTTCAATTGCGCGCCGACGGATTTCAATGTGGAAGAAAAGGCGGCGCTTTGGATCCCGCCCAGTACTCCCAGGTTGAACAGCGCATTATTGGGATCGGTGAATTTCTGGGGAATGCCGGTCGTGCTGGTAATCGCCAGACGCTGATCGCCGCCATCGTCGATGACCGACGCCGAGATGTTCGCACTGGCCGCCGTCGAAGCGGCATTGATTTGATCGGCGATATCCTGCAATGTCATATCGACGCCGTTGAGGGTGACCGAAAGATTGTATTGGCCGCCCGCATCGCTGACGGTAAAGGTTTCGCCAGTATAAGTCTGCGTATATCCCGTTACGAACTTATTGCTCAGTGCGCCCAGGTTGTTGGCGTTGACTGTCCGGTCGTAATTCAGGTCGGTCGTGCTGGAGGTTATCAGTCCTAGTTTGGAAAGAATGTCGGATGTCCCCACCTCGCGCATTTCGATTTTGTTGACGCCGGTCGAGGTGGAGGATAGAACCAGTTTGTTCTGGCTGGGAGCCAATTGAATGACAGAGGCTTTAATTCCCACATTCGCGCCATTGATCTGCGTCGCGATGGAATTCAGCGTATCGTCCTTGTTGATCTCGATGGTTCTCCCATTGAGGATGAATTTCCCCTGGTATTTCAGTTCGTCTGTCCGGCTGACAAACACATCCGAAGAAATCTGATCCGCCTTAGCCAGGTTATCGACGCGAATGCTCATTCCCCCAGTCTTGGCGGAACTGGATACCGACGCGGATACGATACTCTCATTGGAACTTTTAACGTTTTTCGAATTAAAAAGGCTCGAGGATTTCAGGGAGGCTGTGGATATTTCCAGATTG
Source organism: uncultured bacterium (assembly GCA_964520565.1). Classification (GTDB taxonomy): domain Bacteria; phylum Hinthialibacterota; class Hinthialibacteria; order Hinthialibacterales; family Hinthialibacteraceae; genus CAZFOX01. The sequence goes on from CAZFOX010000207.1 coordinate 6,107, forward strand.
AGCAGATTCGCATTGACCGCCTGCAAAGAGGCCAATACCTGCGATTCGCTCTCGACGCGTTTTTCGATTTGATCGATGGGACCCCGGTACTGGATATCCAGTATCGCATCAATCAGCTCGGTTGTGTTAAAACCGGATATCAATCCTTCAATCGCGAAATTACTCATCGGCCCCTATCCTTTTCGAATCAGGATTTCAGTGCTGTTTTTCATTATATAACATTGTTGCAAATAAACATTACACATTTCTGACTCTTCCCTATCCTTATATTATCGGCTTTGACATCGTGAAAGTTGAGCGATATTTCCTGTGCTCAAGATCGTATTTTCCCTAGAGCGGTTCTCAAAAGTTTGCGCGTTTCTTTCACGTTCCAACTCCGAAAAAGCCAATCATTTCTGGCTTTTTCGAAACGCGAATATGCACGTAATTTTGAAAATCACTCCAGAATTAGGATAGGCAAAATTTTCCTGAACAGGAGAAATTATCCTTGTTCTTATTCGATATACTTTCAGCCATTCATATAGTCATTTTTCCTATATATCTATACATATCAAATATTTAGGTTTTCTTAATTCCCTAAACGTCTTCTCGGAAAATTATGAGAATGACTTTTATTTCGCTTCAATCCGCAAGAATGATTCCACAATCAAAAGAACCTCTTCGAGGAGAAACGGCACAGGGATTGATTAATAGAAAAGAGGCTTTCATCAGGGTTTTCCTGAAGAAAGCCTCCATAACTTACTCTAAAACCTTTACATGGATCGGTCAAACATCTGACCCATATTATCCTTTAATTTTTCCGTTACACGTTGCAATTCTTCGCTGGGAATTTGCCGTATGACTTCGTCTGTCATGGCGTCGATCACTGAGATCGAGATTCTTCCCGTTTCCCGATTGGAATGAAAGCGCACCCGGAGAGAGTGGCCCTCCTGTTCCCAATCGGATGAAACAGCCTGTGATTCATAATTTATGCTCTCGGCTTCTTTTGAAGAATCAAAAAGCCCAAGAGCGGCGACGAGAAAGTCGTTTTTTCTCGTTGGCCGATCGGAGAAATCGCGTCTTACCGCTTTCGGGTCGCCGTCCGATGGAGGCGGTGGAGCAGCCTTCCTCGAAGGGCTTTTGGACTCAGCGATAGCCAAAACAGGATTGAATGTGGCTGCCGCTTCGACCATCATGATTATCCTTTCCAAGGATGAAACGGGATCTTTCCGGATTCCGGCTGCCCGAGATCAGACGGCTAGCGGGAACCGGGAAGCGGGGGTTCTTCCCCGCTTCCCGAAAGATCCACGTGTAGGCCCGGGCGATTTATCCGAGGAGGGATAGGAATCCCTGGCTCTGGAAGTTCGCCTGCGCTAAGACGGAGAGTCCCGCTTGTTGCAGCACCTGGTTCTTGGTGAAGGTGGTGCTTTCACGGGCGATATCGGCGTCTCGAATACGAGATTCGGAAGCCGTCAGGTTCTCCGCGGACACGCTCAAGTTGTTGATCGCGGATTCCATACGGTTGGTCGCCGCGCCAAGAATCGAACGGGTCTTGTTAACCTGAGAAAGCGCTTCATCAACGATCAGAATGGCTTCGTTGGCGCCTGCAATGCTGGTGATATCGATATCCGCAACCGCTCGTCCGCTGCCCCGGCCAAAGCCCAGGTTTTCGGAGGTCAGATCGCCGATGCTGGCGCGGAAGGCCTGGAAGGCCTGAGCGCCGATATGGAAGTTCAGCGAACTGTTGGTTGTCGAAATGATCAGAGTGG
>CAZFOX010000208.1:0-7846 GCA_964520565.1 uncultured bacterium
CCCTCTTAGCGCGGCCATGCCCTCCAGCCGAACGATCGCCATCGCCGGATTCGGCGCTGCGGGTTTAATAGCCCGGCTTATTCAGTATCTCGTTGAGGGAACGAACAATCCTGTTTCTTTCTTCAGGATACGTTCGGCGGCAATGATTCTCGCGGGAATCGTGATCGTTCGGTTGTTGACCGGATCGGTGGCATTATCGCAGACAACGAAAAATTTTCTACTGGTTCAAAGGATTGTCAATCGAATCTCTCAAGTCGGAGTGTCCCATTCCGATTTGCCTCAAAAAGATGTGATCCTGGTCAATCCACCTTTTCCATTGCTCACCGCTTATCTGATTCCCATACATTTACTCGAAGACAAGCCCATTCCGGCGCATTTCCGCGTGCTGGCTCCAGGAATATTCCCCGTCGAAATCCATCGCCCTGGAGAAAGGACATTGATAGTTCGTCCCTCTCACGGTTACGGAAGACCTCCCCAATGGCAGCGGGGAAAATGGAATGAAATGAAAACCTACATCGATTTCATCAATGGATCGATCCGTTTTGAAAATATGCTGCTCAAGCCCCCGACCACCTTCGAGATGGGACATCGAATTTCCTTGGCGGGGGTTGTTATTCAAATCACACAACTGACTGAGGATAACCGCCCCGCCGAAGCAGTCTTTTCCTTCGATCTTCCTCTCGAAGATTCGCGGTACATCTGGCGGCAATGGAACATGATCGATTGGCGGTACGAACCATTTCCCCTTCCCCGAATCGGAGAGACTGTGATTTGCAAATAAGGTATTAACAGAAAAAGCCGGGGTGATTGCTCGCCCCGGCTTTATGAGTTCTTACTTTCACGATCCCAATATTCTTATTTCTTTTTCTTCAGCCACGGCATCAGGTCGCGCAGTTTCTTGCCCACGATCTCTACGGAATGATGGAGGTCTTTGTTACGCAGCGCGTTGAAGACCGGCTTGTTGGCCTGATTTTCGAGAATCCACTCACGCGCGAATTCGCCGCTCTGGATTTCCGAAAGAATCTGCCGCATCTCTTCCTTGGTCTCTTCGGTGATGATGCGCGGGCCGCGGGTCAGATCGCCGTATTCGGCGGTATCGGAAATACTGTAACGCATGCCGGCGATGCCGTTCTCATAGATCAAGTCGACGATCAGTTTCAGTTCGTGGACGCACTCAAAATACGCCATTTCCGGCTGGTATCCCGCTTCGACCAGGGTTTCGTATCCCGCTTTAACCAGGGCGGTCAATCCTCCGCAGAGTACGACCTGCTCGCCGAACAGATCGGTTTCCGTCTCTTCCAGAAACGTCGTTTCGATGACGCCCGACCGGGTTCCGCCGATCCCTTTGGCGTACGCCAGCGCGGTATCTTTGGCCTTGCCGGAGGGATTCTGATGAATGGCGATCAGCATAGGTACGCCGCCGCCCTGTTCGTAGGTGCGCCGAACCAGATGTCCCGGCCCCTTGGGCGCGACCATGATGACGTCCACTTCGGGCGGCGGGACGATCTGCCCAAAATGAATGTTAAAGCCGTGCGCGAAGAGCAGGGTTTTCCCCGCTTTCATTTCGGCGGCGATGGCGGTTTTATAGACCAGCGCCTGGGTTTGATCGGGGACAGTCATGGTAATGACGTCTCCCTTCTTGGCCGCTTCGGCGGCGGTCAGCACTTCGAAAACCTCGGCATTGGCCTGATCGTAATTGACTCCCGGAACCTCGGCCACCACCACATTCACACCGCTATCCCGCAGGTTCTGAGAATGAGCGTGTCCTTGACTGCCGTATCCGATGATCGCGCAGGTTTTGCCCTTCAGCACATCGAGGTTGGCGTCCTGATCGTAATACATCTGCACCATGATTCTTATCTCCTTATTAAATCGAATGATATTTATTCTCGAGAAAATTCGTTCCTGCGAAGGATGAGGCTCTTATGGAACCTTTGCCTGGAAGGCGGACTCAACCAGGCTTTGCCCATCTCTCGTACCTACCGTCCGGTACCCGAACAATCCATCATAGTCGTCCAAGACGCCGCTGCCAAGAAGGCGAGGCGATCACGCTCGATTCCCGATTACGCGGCAGTGGTTTCTTCCACCTTCTTCTTGCCGTTCTGCATGCCGCGCGCCATCGCCACCTGGCCGCCGCGCGCCGCTTCCAGAATCCCGTAAGGTTCGAGCATTTTGAACATGGCCTCGATCTTCCCTTCACTGCCGGTAGCTTCAATCATGATCGAATCCAGACTGACGTCCGCGATACGAGCGCGGAAGATACTGGCGATTTCGATAATTTCCGAACGCTGCCTTGCGTCGGCTTTCACTTTGCACAGGACCAGTTCCCGATTGACGATATCGCGAGCCTCCATCGAAAAATCGCGCACTTCATGCACGTCCACCAGTTTGCCCAACTGCTTGCGAACCTGATCGAGAATTTTATCGTCGCCGGGAACGACGATCGTCATTCGCGAAACCTTCGGATTCTCGGTCTCGGCCACCGACAGGCTTTCGATATTGAAGCCCCGCGCGGAAAACAGGCCGGCCACCCGGGCCAACACTCCGGAACGGTTTTCGACTAACACGTAAAAGATATGACGGCGCATTGTCATGGTTGTCTCCTCCTCGATCACGCCATGCCTTCGATCATCTGATTGAGCGACGCTCCCGCCGGCACCATCGGATACACATTTTCCTCGCGCGCCACCCACACATCGAGCAGAGCGGGTTTATCGACCGACAGGCATTCCTGAAGAGCGTCATCCAACTCGTCTTTTTTCGTCACCTTGCGTCCCCACCAGCCATACGCTTCGGCCAGTTTCTCGTAATTGGGCAGATATTCTGCGTTCATCCAATCTCCGGGATGGGTCTCGGATCGATCCTTCCCCGGACGAGGCCGCGTCATTTCCGTCGCTGAGTAATTCTTGCCGTAAAACAGATCCTGCCACTGCCGCACCATGCCCAGCCAGCCGTTATTGACCACGATATTCTTCACCGGCAGATCGTAATAAATAGCCGTCGCCATCTCCTGGATGTTCATCTGCAATGAGGCGTCGCCCGCAATATTGATAACCTGCCGCCCGGGAAACGCGCGCTGCGCCCCGATGGCGGCAGGGAATCCATACCCCATTGTCCCCAGCCCGCCGGAGGTCAGCCAGGAACGGGGACGGGTGAAGGTGTAATACTGCGCCGTCCACATTTGATGCTGCCCCACTTCAGTAGCGATAATGGCGTCTTCTTTGGCGAATGCGTTGACACGCTGGATCAGGTATTGCGGTAGAATCAGCTGACTACCTTCCCCGTTATAGCGCAGGGGATGCTGGGCTTTCCATTCGTCGATCTGCCGAAGCCATTCCGTGGTTTCGCAGCGTTTCACATACGGCAGCAAGTCCTTCAGGATATGCTTCACATCGCCCACCAGATCCACATCCACCTTCACGTTCTTGCTGATGGACGAGGGATCGATATCCATATGGATGATCTTTGCATTAGGAGCGAATTCGCTGAGTTTACCGGTCACCCGGTCATCGAATCGCGATCCCACCGCAATCAGAACGTCGCAATGCTGCACCGCCTTGTTGGCGTACACCGTCCCATGCATCCCCAACATGAGTAGCGAAAGCGGATGGGTTTCGGGAAATCCCCCCAGTCCCATCAGGGTGGTGGTCACCGGGATGTTGGCCTGCGTGGCGAACAGAAAGAGTTCATCCGCCGCGTCGGCGTTGATCACTCCGCCACCAGCGTAAATGAGAGGTTTTTTCGACGATTCGATCAGTTCCCAGGCCTTTTTAACGTTCGCCGGTTCGGCCTGGATCTGCACGCGGTAACCGGGTAAATCCGGCTCGCTGGGATAGACGTAATTCGGCAGCGTGGCTTTCTGAATGTCTTTCGGGATATCGACTAGAACCGGACCCGGTCGCCCCGTCCGGGCAATATGAAACGCATTTTTCAACAGTTGCGGCAGTTCCTCAACCGATTTGACTAAATAATTATGTTTGGTGACCGAACGGGTGATCCCCACCACGTCCGCCTCCTGAAACGCGTCGTTTCCGATGAGCGGCGAGGGAACCTGTCCCGAAATGACGACGAGAGGGATCGAATCCATCATCGCGTCTGCCAGACCGGTGACAGTATTGGTCGCTCCGGGGCCAGATGTCACCACCACCATACCAACTTTTCCCGTGGAGCGGGCGTATCCCTCGGCCATATGGACGGCGCCCTGCTCATGACGGGTCAGGATGAATTGAAACTTGTCGGACTGGTTGATCAGGTCGAAGACATCGATAATCGCCCCGCCGGGATAGCCGAACGCCACTTCGACGCCTTCCCTCTCCATCGCGTCGATAACGATCTCGCACCCGCGTTTGGTACAGGGAATCTGCTGTTCCGCCTTGTCTTTTTTCTTTTTCTTATTTTTCTGCGCGCTGCCTGGCATGAGTTTAACCTCCATAACCTCCTGTTTCTTTCCGCTGGAACCGCTGATGAGAGTGTTCAGTTGGATCGAGCCGCCGACGCAAAAAAGCCGTGGGCGGCTTTTCTTCTGCCCACGGCTTCAAGGAGTTTTCTGATTTCGTTTTCAGGCGAGACTCCCCAAAGCAGTGGGCGTACGTACAGCAACCAGTACGAGTACGGTAAGAAGAATCTGCTCCGGGGTGAGGATGAAACGGCTCACAAGTTTCGCCTTTGTTTTCGATCAACTTAAGATGGTGACGAATTATATACAGAACAAAATGTCTGTCAAGTAAAAAATGGGATTCTGAAGAGATTTACGCCATCCCCTCCATCATTTGGCTCAGCGACGCCCCCGCTGGAACCATTGGATACACGTTAACTTCCCGCGCCACAAAAACGTTGAGCAGCGCCGGTTGTTTAACCGACAGGCATTCGCGGATAGCTTCATCCAACTCGCTCTTCTTGGTCACCTTGCCTCCCCACCATCCGTAGGCTTGGGCCACTTTTTCGAATTCGGGCTTATAGTGGACATCCGCCCAACTGCTGGGACAGGCAGCGCTTCCGGGTTGGGTCAGATTGGTGGATGAATAGTTCTTGTTGTAGAACAAATCCTGCCATTGGCGTACCATACCCAACCAGCCGTTGTTGACAATGATCGTCTTGGCATTAAGGCCGTTATACGCGGCGGTGGCCAGTTCACGGATGTTCATCTGAATGGAACCGTCCCCGGCGATGTTAATGACCTGCCGGTTGGGAAACGCCCGCTGCGCTCCAATGGAAGCGGGCAGGCCATACCCCATCGTTCCCAGGCCACCGGATGTCAGGAAAGTGCGCGGCTGGGTGAAGGTAATGTATTGGGCTGCCCACATTTGATGCTGGCCTACCTCTGTGACGAAGATAGCGTCCTTGTCGGTCAGGCGACCAATCGTTTCGATCAAATACTGCGGCATAATGCATTCGCAGTCGCCGCTCTCCGGATACGACAGGGGATATTGCTTCTTCCAGGCCTGTACCTGTTCGATCCATTCGGTTGTATTGCAGCGTTTCACCATCGGCATCATGTCCTGCAGGATGCATTTCACGTCCCCCACCAAATCGATGTCCACTCTGACATTTTTAGAAATCGACGAAGGATCGATATCCATATGGATAATTTTGGCATGGGGGGCGAATTCACTGATTTTGCCGGTCACCCGGTCTTCGAAACGCGCTCCCACAGCGATCAGGCAATCGCAACCCTGGATGGACTTGTTGGCGTATACCGTCCCATGCATGCCCAGCATGTGCAGGGCAAGTGGATGGTCTTCGGGAAATCCACCCAAACCCATCAGCGTCGTCGTCACCGGGATGTTCGCTTGAGTCGCAAACTGAAAAAGTTCGCGGGAAGCGCCGGAATTAATGACGCCGCCTCCGGCGTAGATCACCGGGCACCTGGACGCGAAGATCGTATCCCAGGCCTGTTTCATTTTCTGCCGGTCGGCGTGCACCTGCACGCGGTAGCCGGGAATGTCGACCTCGGCGGGGTACGAATAGTTCACTAGCGTTCCCTTCTGCACGTCCTTGGGGATATCAACCAACACAGGCCCGGGACGGCCGCTCCGGGCGATGTGAAATGCGTTCTTCAATATTTGCGGGAGTTCTTCGACCTTTTGTACCAGGTAACTGTGTTTGACGATCGAACGGGTGATGCCCACGATATCCGCTTCCTGAAAGGCGTCGTTGCCGATCAGATGGGTGGAAACCTGGCCGCTGATGACAACGAGGGGGATGGAATCCATCATGGCGGTGGCCATGCCGGTCACCGTGTTGGTCGCGCCCGGCCCCGAGGTGACGATCGCGACGCCCACTTTGCCGGAGGCGCGGGCGTACCCATCGGCCATATGCGTTGCCCCCTGTTCGTGGCGAGAAAGAATAAATTGGAACTTGTCAGTGCGGTTCAACCGGTCGAACACATCGATGATCTGTCCGCCGGGAAAACCGAAAACCACCTCTACTCCCTCCCGTTCGAGGGCGTCGACGACGATCTCGCATCCCCGCATACAGCAGGGAGTGATCTCGGCTGGGGGAATGTGAGTGTGGGACTTTTTTGAAGGCTTAGTTTTGGCAGGCATTGCTGAAATCTCCATATTTCTCGAAACAGATTCATTCAAAAAGGAAAAAGGCCGTGAGCGGTTTTTGTTTCGCCCACGGCCTTGAGAAGTTTTTCGATCGGGATTCAACCGCCGCTTCCCAAAGCAGCAGGCCTGCGTACAGCAACCAGGAGAAGGAGGCTGTCAGGAGTCAGCTTTGGGATCGCAAGTGTACGAAACATCAAATTTGCCTAAATTTCCAAAGTAGTTTTAAGTGATTTCAGATTGGATTTTAGGAAAAACCCCCTACTTGTCAAGCCGCCTTGCAGAGAAGAATTCTTGAAAATAAGAAAGGCCGCAGTTGAAATTCGCCACGGCCTTTCGAATCGTTCATCGCCTGATGGTTTACACTGTCCAGCCTTTGCGGAAATGGGGTTTGACCCATTGATTGGCTTCGGGACAATTGGTGAAACGCAATTGATCCGCATTCCACATCAGTTTTTGTCCGGGGAATTTCAGGCACAGGTTGCCCATAACCACCCACTCCGTCATGGGGCCGGAGTATTCAAAGTTCGACCCGGCTTTCGGACCGCCCTTACAGGCACGCAACCAGTCGATCTTTTGCTTGACGTCGTCGTGTTCGCCCGGCAGACGGGGGATAATTTGTTGCGGCTTTTTGAAATCGTTGAGATGTTCTCCAGCAATGAGTTCCGTATCTTCGCCATATGTTCCAGTATAAAGAACGCCCTTATCGCCGATGAAGATCGAACCGCTGCTACCATCCTTCATCCGGCCTTCAAGCTTCTTGGGATCGACGCCGTCCGGAATGGGGGGATGAAGGTTGCCGTCGTACCAATACAACGTCAACGGAGGCATAGTGCCGCGCCGTGGGAATTCGAAACGAATTCTCGATTTAACCGGGAAGGTCTGCTCGTTGTTGCCTTCTTCCTCCAGGCATTCGACGGTAATGGGATTCCCTAGCTGGCATGCCCAGGTTACCGGATCGAGAATGTGGCAAGCCATATCGGCCAGTGCACCACCGCCGAAATCCCACCAGCCACGCCATTTAAAAGGTGCATAGGCGGAGTTATAGGGACGATACGGCATAGGGCCAAGCCAAGCTTCCCAATCGATGTGTTCGGGAATGGCTTCTTCGGGAAGAATACCGACTTTTCCATCGGGGAAAATGCCCTTAATTCCTTGCGGCCAGATCGGGCGGTTGGTCCAGGCATGCACTTCACGGATATCGCCCGCAACACCCGACCAGACGATTTCGCACATCTCGCGCACGCCATCGCCGGAGTGACCCTGGTTACCCATCTGCGTGGCCACACCGGTTTCCC
>CAZFOX010000209.1:0-7840 GCA_964520565.1 uncultured bacterium
CGGATATTGTTCGATTCGGGGAAATCCCCCATTGAAGAGTTGATACTTGGCTGTTGCCAGCATCTGCTGGAATCGCTCGGATGGCGTAGCGAGCACGCCGAGCGAATCGGTAAAGCGCTCTCCGATCTGTACCGCGACGACTACGATACGCTGCGGCGTATCATCAACCGGTTGGAATCATGGCTGAACGATTGAACGAAGAAAGACCGCTCGGCGTTATCACATCCGGTTCGCTGGCCGAGGGGTTAGAGATGCGCCTGCATCCCGCCAACTCGGTGGAGCAGGTACGCGCCGGGAAATTTGTCGTAGTGGAGGGGGGCGAATACGACTTTTTCTGCATGATTACCGACGTGCGGCTGGACGCCTCGTCGGCGGCCATTCTTCGCGATCCCCCGCCCCGCGTATCCCTGCTCAGCCGCGTTCTGGCGGGCGATCATACGTTCGCCACCGTATCGTTGCGTCCCATGCTGATGCTGGAACGCGGGATCGCCGAGAAGGATTTCGACCGGGAAGAACATCTTCGCCCGGTGAAAAGTATTCCGGTTCATTTTTCCACCGTGCGCGAGGCCCATCAAAACGATATCGCCCGAGTATTCGGTCAGGAAGAAAAGAAGCGATTCTTCAATCTGGGGACGCCGCTGGATATGGATAACGTGGACGTATGCCTCGATCTCGACCGATTTATCGAGCGATCTAATGGAATCTTCGGCAAAACCGGCACGGGCAAGACGTTCCTGACCCGGCTGGTGCTGGCCGGGCTGATTCGGAGCAACAAGGCTGTCAACCTGATTTTCGACATGCACAGCGAATACGGCTGGCAAACCCGATCCGAATCGGGGGCGGACAAGGATTCGTTTGTCAAAGGCCTTAAGAACATTTTCGGGAGCAGCGTTCTTATATGCACGCTCGATCCCGAATCGGCCAACAAGCGCAAGGTGAGCGTGGATTACGAGGTGGAGATTCCGCTTTCTTCCATCGATGTGGAAGATATCGCTCCTTTGCAGGACGAGCTGCGGCTGCATCCCACCGCGATTGAAACGGCTTATATTCTGCGTAATAAATATGGCAAAAACTGGCTGCGAACGTTGGTTTATAAAGACGCGGGCGATTTGAAGGACTGGAGCGACGAAATCGGCGCCAATAAAGAAAGTCTCGCCGCTCTCTACCGGAAATTGAGCGCCATCCGCGATCTCTCTTTTGTGGTCGAAAAAGAGGAGAAAGAGATCGAAGGAGCGTCATCCAAAAAAGCGTCGATCCATAAACTCGTACAGGAACTGCGGTCGGGAAAACATATCGACTTGGAATTCGGGCGTGTTTCCAACATGCTGGCTTATCTGCTGGTCGCTAACCTGATCACCCGGCGAATCCATCAGGCCTGGGTGGGGGACGCGGAAAGATATATGGCCACCCAGGATTTAAACGACCGTCCCCGGCCCCTTATGATCACCATCGAAGAGGCGCACAAGTTCCTTAATCCCGCCGCCGCCCGGCAGACGATTTTTGGAACGATCGCCCGCGAGTTGCGCAAGTATTTCGTTTCGCTGCTGGTGGTCGATCAACGCCCGTCGGGCATCGACGATGAAATCCTTTCGCAGTTGGGAACCCGCATCACCGCCCTGCTCAACGACGAGCGCGACATCCAGGCGGTTTTCACCGGCGTTTCGGGCGCTTCCGCATTACGAAACGTTCTGGCTTCGCTTGATTCCAAACAGCAGGCGTTGGTGTTGGGACACGCCACGCCCATGCCCGTCGTCGTGAAAACCCGTTTTTATGGTCCCGATTTTTATGCGGCGATGGGAATGCGCGATAAGGAAGAAAAAGTCCGCGAGAGCGCTAAAGTCTCCTCTCTGATCCCCCCCGGCTGATTGATTTAGAGTGCTTCTCATAATTCCGCTCCTATTCGCGTTTCGAAAAAGCCAGAAATGATTGGTTTTTTCGAAGAGGGAGCGTGAAATTACCGCACAAACTTTGAGAACCGCTCTATTGATTTTTCATGAATTCCGATGCAAAACAGCCATGTTGTATTGCATCCTTTTTTTCGTTTTTGTATGATCGGTACGATTCATGATTTAGGTGAATGAATTTCTTGTACTGAGATACAAGGTAATGGGAAAAAAGGTATAAAGGAGAAAAAAAATGCGGAAGTGTGTATCGATTTTTTTCATCGCGTCACTGATGTTGTTCCTTCTTCCTCTGGCCTTCACAGCCACCATCACCGTCAAGCAGGACGGAACGGGGAATCACAAAACCATCCAGGCCGCTCTTCATGCGGCACAGAACGGTGACACGATTATCATCGGCGACAGCGGAACATATATTGAAGACCTTACCGCCAGTCCCGTCCTGGCATCGTTGGGTATTCCAGCCGCTCCCCTGGGCTCTTTTACACTCAAGGCCGCCGATGGAGCCAAACCCGTCATTCAGGCCGCCAACCTGGAATCATCGCAGCGGATGAGCGCGTTGGGCGTTCCCGGCCGCGATATGCTAGGATTCGTCGTCTGGGGATGCAAGGGAGTCACCATTCAGGGGATCGAAATCGTCAACCTGGAGAATGTCGTTAACGCGTTCAAAGTTGAATCGTCGATGGTTATTGCCGACTGCGACGGGATCACCATCGAGAATTGTACGCTGCGCGGTCCCAACGAAAAATCGAGTAACGAGGGGAATGCCCTTCTGATTGCCGGGGTGCAGGCGCAACCGTTTCTGACGGATAATATCGTTGTCCGGAATTGTCTGATCACCGAATCGCATTATGGAATTATCTCCGCCATTTTCCAGAAAGGTTCCGGAGTCGATCCCAATCGAGTCACAATTGAAAACTGCCGTTTCATCAACGGCTTCGAATCGGCCGTCGATGTAGATAACGCCCGGCAAATGGTTATCCGGAATTGCACGATTAACAACTACAACCATGGAGTCCATTTTGCTGGTGGAAACACTGTCGTGGAGGATTGTACGATTCTCAACTCCAAAGATGCCGGCCTGGATGTGAATGTCGATACCAACTGGACCGATAAAATCACCGGTGTCGTGGTGCGGCGATGCGCCGTCATCGGGAGCGGCGCCGAAGTGGAGATGGCGGGTATCCGATGCGCTGATGGCCCATGCCGGTTTGAGAATTGTATCGTTGCAGGCAGTTCGGGAGCGGGCGTACTTTTGACCGGGAAAGCGCATGCCGATGTGGCGGCCGTCTTCGATCACTGCGATCTTTATGAGAATCTGGGAATTGCGGAAGTGATGCTCATGGCGGAAGGCGATTACGGCGTCAAATTAACGATCACCAATTGCAATATCGTCAGTTCGGGCGGGGGATTTGAAAACGAGCGCGATCCAGCCGATGTGGATGCCCACCACAACAATGTATTCGTGAAGGGCGATGCGTACTATAACGTCACCGCTAAAAACAGTATTTCGAAAGACCCTCTCTATGTTTCGCCAAGTAACGATCCGGCGCAATTCACTTTCGAGGGATTCAAATTGCAAGACAATTCGCCGGTGTTAAATGCAGGTGTCGATGGGAAAGCGATTGGCGCCTATGGAACGATCGTCACTCGAATTCGGCAATGGTTAACGTATTGATTTTTTCTTGATGGGCAGGATTACCGGGGGTTGTTCTTAATGGGCGTAAAAACACTGCCCATCTTACGGTTTGTGTAATATTTGTAGCGGAAGCAGATAGGTTGTTTTGGGACGAAAAAGGGGCGGACTTTCCTTGCGGGGAAGTCTGCCCTTTTTATTTCTCACGAATAGTGGGGAATGATTGAGGGAGGTTTTTGATGGGCAAGATAACCGGAGGGGTTCTGGATGGGCAGAAAAATGCTGCCCATCCATTTATATATTGTATTTGCAAATTTCCAGCCAAAGATATTTGAAATTCAGGTATTTGCAAATTCTTTCAAGGCTCCCCAAGTAATCTGAGAGATAAACTCGCAGCATTGCCTTGAAAAAATCTAGAGCACGGTTGACGTGGGATATATCGCAGTGAGACAATCGATAGAATTCATCACGCCCAGCAAGGAGAGAAATTCATGAAATCCCAATGTCGATTGTTGAGTGCGATTGTATTACTGATGACAGCCCCAGCCAGCATGGCGGACGAGACGTATTTCTTTTGGTATGGAAGCGTTCCCGATTCGGTTTCGTGGGCGCCGTTCGATTGGGAAGGCCAGGATCGATCGAGCGGTTTTACGACCAGCGTGGAAATCGGCGAATTTTACAATCACACGCCGGACGCCGGGGAGGATGAGACGCTGAACCGGTCGTTGACTTTTGGAGCGGCGGCCATGTTCAACATCGGCGCGCATCATCCAACCGTTCTGCCCGGCGGCGTTGGGACTGTCAGCCTTTGGGTGTATTACGATTACAGTTTTGGACTTTCGACCAACGGCGCGGTCAACACGATCTATCTTTCCGTCCAACCCGGCCCCAATCTGGTCAAGGGAAAATACATCGGGGTGGAGATGATCTTTAACAACGATCAATTTACCGTCGTCTCCAGCGACAAACCGTCAGGAGCCACCGGCCCGGCGATCAAGAAGGACGATTGGAATCATTTTGTCTTCACGGACGATGGGAAAAGCACGAAAGTCGCAATCAACGACACCGACACGGGCGTTTCGCTGGCGACCGGTGGCAATCTCTGGTATTTCAACCTGGTAAACGGCCGGGTGAAAAGCGACGGTTCCATTACGGACGGGGAATCGTTCGAGACGTGGTTTATCGACGATATCGTCTGCACCTCGCCGATTGAATCCGGATACGAAGTAATCGATGCGCCGTTAACCTCCAACAAGGTTACTATCGACGGCGTCATTCAAGACGCAGAGATCGCCGGAGCGAATCACGTGACCTGGGACGGCAGCACAACGGAACGTCCCGGCGTTCACGCCCAGTTTTACGGCCAGTGGCAGTTGCCCACTCCCGGAGACCTCACCGCCACGGCTTATCTGCAGAACGACGGAACCACACTCTATGTCAGCATCGACGTCGTCGACGACATCGTACACGTGGCCGAATCTTCCAGCTGGTGGGAGGAAGACAGCACGGAGATATACATCGATCACGACCGAAACCGCAGCACGACCGAAGTCACGCAGATTTCCGTGCGCGCCGATAACGGCATGGGAAATCAGGGCGACTTTGCAGACTGGTTAGAAATTATGTCGAAGATCAAAGCCGACCAGACCGGCTGGCAGGTCGAAGCGGGCGTCGATATGGCCGCCCGGCAACTCTCGCAGGATCAGACGTACGGATTCGATATTTCGATCAACGATTCGGACGGCGAGAACGAAGCAGGGTACCAGGGAACGCAGGAATGGCTCTACGCCACTTTCGAATACGCCTATAACAACGAAACCTATTGGGGAAATATCCGGATTCTATCCAAGGCGACGATGATTCAAGAATGGGCCGTGTTCGATTGAGTAGAAATTCGTAAACCGACTGCCGAATTAAGAAGGGCGGGATTCCCGCCCTTCTTTTTGGTAACCAAAACGATTCTCATTATTCCGTTCGTATTCGCGTTTCGAAAAAGCCGACAAGGATTGTCTTTTTCGAAGATGGAACGTGTAAATTCATGCACATCCTTTTGAGAACCGCATTAATAAAGTTCGAAACAACCGACCTCGGCGTTCACTATGCTTCGCAGATAGACATGCCGGTCGTGGATAAACTGACGGATTGCTTGATAGGCATTCTGAATTAACTTGCGTCGTCGATCTTGGTTATTCCCCGTATAGGTTTCCATCCTATGCAAATCGTCCAGTAGTATCGTCTCTAACGCATTCGCCAATTGAATCAACCGGTCTTCGGCCAACCGTTCATCGAGTTCCCTTTGTAATCTATCCAGGTAGGCTTGATGAAAACTCGCTTCTTTGTGCATCGGTTGAGTAACGATCCCCGGCATAAATGAAATGGCCGGTTTATTCAGGGGTGAATCGATTGAAAAATTCGTTAAATATAAGAAGAGTCCATTATCCAGATCCCAGGGAACGACTTCCCATCGATCCACGGGAGGCGGATTGTGAAACAGAATTTGATTTTTATGGAATGCGTCCCAATTGCTGACGAATACATTCACTGTATCGTAAATCAGAAACGATTCCTTATCGATCCTGTTTGCAATGGTTTCCGCGCGGAGGCTCTCATCGTTTAGCAAGCGAATCAGTTCCTGGATATCGTCGCTGGATTCGTAGATATTGCTTTTTTTCAAAAAGACATTATCGAATAATTTGTAGATATTCCCGCTCTTATCTCTCCCATGCAATTCAAAAAAACGTTCGTTCGGACGCTGAATCACCGTACGCAGTGTATGTTTGCCTGCTTCGATTACACGATACCATTCGCACTCCGGGCAAAGAATGGGATATTCTTTGAATAACCGGTAAGTAAAATCTTCTGCGACAATATTATTGTAGGCATTTGGGAGTTGGGTGGTATCGTAGGTGTCGGTTATTTTTAGATTACTTATTCCATCGAGGGTTTTACCCTTCATAAATTTTACTTTTTTACCGCCCATTCCATTTAAAACAGAAGCGCCGTCGAATACCATCGGATACTCTACCGTGGCCGGTTTGATTACCACCCCACTGACGCAGCGATATGGATTTCGAAGGGCTGGCGATTTTGAATCCGGGGGATATAACCATAGGAGGGGTAAGCAGGTGGGTATTTCTCCATCATAAACAAAATAGGAAACGTAAGGACTTGGATCGCTCGAGTGCGGTAGCGAAACGGAGACTCCATCGGTTCGCAATATTTCAAACCAACATCGAATGAGTGTCTGCGAGGGAAAAGGGGGAATCCGATAATGAAACGAAATATTATTTACACTTCGTTCTAATACCTCCATGGAAAACGTCCCATTGAAAATCGTTGCATCCGATAAATGCGCCTCAACAAATAACGTAACCGATTTGACGATCTCCGGGTTATCGAACGAGACTTCGATTGAGACCTGCTCGTTGGAATAAGGGGAGTCAGGAACGGTTTTTGCCGACAACAGGAGCGGCTTCTCCGGCGTATTTACTACCGTATTATCTTTCATCGGCGAACCGTCGAAAAGCAAAGAGGCTCTCCAGGAATGGGGATCGTTTGAAGGAAGAGCCGCCGATATTCTCTCCAAGGAAGCGCCGTATCCATCCGCACCCCGCGGCCAGGGAGATTCGTCCGTATATTGAATCCGGTCGATCTCTCTTCCATCCGCTGCACGTAAAACTAATGTTTCTCCATTGTCGGATAAACCGCCCTCAAAGGGCCCGAATATTTTGCCGGCTGGAATTTTACTCGACCAAATTGTTTTTTCTTTTACAATTATTATATAATCCCGGGCCGTGATGCCTGAACCTTGGGGAAACGTATACGTTATTCCTTGGGTAAATTGGCATCCGCTCAGATCGATATCGGTGTCGGCCGGATTATATAATTCGACAAATTCTGGATTTTTACGGTCTTCGAAACTACTGTTTTTTAGCCGTACTATATTGGTCCCATTCGGTAATTTCGCGGGATCGTTAACGCTGGGTAATAGCAGTTCGAATGGAATATCTTCGCTGGGATGATAGTGAATCTCGTTAATAACTACATTTTCGCCACTCCAGGCTTTGCCAGTCAACAAGAAGCACAATCCCCAAACATAAGCGCGATGCATTCTCACCCCTACCCCAAGCGTTTATCTAAATAATATCAAAACAATAAGCGGTTAGTCAGATAATATTTCCATTTAGAGTGATTCTTAAAAATATCGTTCTGCTTCGTATTTCGAAAAAGACTTATAAGAGGTGATCAGTCACTAGTGTCCCAGTATTAGTGTCTGATTTTAAAGGATTTACAAAATGCAGTA
>CAZFOX010000210.1:0-7808 GCA_964520565.1 uncultured bacterium
ATTACCGAGGAAAATTTACAGGCGCGTATCCGGGGAAACATCCTCATGGCACTCTCCAACAAGTTTGGTTACCTGGTTTTGTCGACCGGAAACAAGTCGGAACTCTCGGTGGGCTATGCGACCTTGTACGGCGACATGTGCGGTGGCTTAGCGGTGATCGGCGACGTTCCCAAAACCTGGGTCTACGCCCTCTGCGAATACAGAAACCGGCTGGCCGGAAAGCCATTGATCCCCCGGAATACAATCGAAAAACCACCGTCCGCCGAATTGCGGGAGAATCAGTACGATACCGACAGCCTGCCCGAATACGACATACTAGACGGGATTCTGCATGCCTACATCGAGCAGGATTGCAGCATTGCCGAAATCGTCGAGTTGGGCTACGATTCGCAATTGGTAACTCGCGTCGTCAATCTCGTCGACCGGGCGGAATACAAACGCCAACAAGCGGCCATTGTTCTTCGGGTTACTTCGAAGGCGTTTGGCAGCGATCGGCGGCTGCCGGTAACCAATAAATATCGTTCGTAAAGGTTTTTTTTATGATGAAACGCATTTTTCTATTGTTACCTTTTCTTCTGACGGCGCGGATGGCACTGGCGCAAGCCAATCCCGGCGAGAGTTTTTTCGACAAATACCTGCCCATCGCCCAACTCTTCGATTCGCCGCTCTTTTTCGGGTGTGTTGTGGGCAGCGCCGTATTTTTCTTGTTACTGAGTCTGGTGTTTTTGCAATTCGCCAGGCATCAGGAAAAGAAAGCGGATGAATGGGGGCAGGGAAAATCGATCGCCTCGCTGTTGGATGCATTAAACAGCCCTATTTCTCAGGAATCCCGTCTGGCTTATATTTTCCTTCGGCGGAAAAGCGGCGCGAATGAACTATCGGCTTTGACCGCCGCGCTTGAAGATCAACGCCGTAAGGGAAATGTGAATCCTACTCTGATTTACCTTCTCGAAGACCTCCAGGCGCAAAGCGCTCTCCCCATTCTGCAACAGATCGCCAAAGGAAAATCCAAGGCCGCCAACCTGGCGCAACGCGCCGTCAACCGCCTTCTTTCTCTTCAGGAAGACGAAAAACCAGAACCGGCTAAACAGGCTGCCAAATAAAAACCGGTCATTCTTCTTTTATAGAAATAGAAGGATGACCGGCTGAAATATCCGATTAGATTGATTACGGACTATAATTTATTCATTACGACCTACTTTTGTACCTTCCAGGTTTTCGCCGCCGAGGGAAATTTCTGTTCGAAAACCGGCTCGACATGGACCCATAATGCGGCCAATCCGCTCAAAGTATAGGTTTTTCCTCCCTTTTGAATTTGTCCCGCTTCTTCCACGTGAGCGGCTAAAATCCACCATCCGGTATGAGGAAGCGTGTAAGAGAAAACGCCGTTGGGATCGGTTTTCACGACTTTCGTAATCAAGGGTTCAGGTGGAAGATCGGCAAGAGCGGGAATGTGAGTGAGAAATTGTTCGATTTCCACATCCACTCCGGCTAATCCCTGATCGCCTTTCATTAAGCGGCCTGTAAAAACAAAGCCTTCTTCCAGGCCATAGGGACGAGTGAGTGGAACGATTTCGATGGGCTGTCCTGTTCGTTGATCCCAGCCTCCCTGATCTTCGGCATGCACACATATTTTCAAGTATTCCTGTTCGAGGGTGTTGTTCAAGCCAAAGACCGGTTCCGAATCCAGCGCAACGATCGTGTCGCCCGGCTGAGTGGGTTTATAGGTGAATTCCCAAATATCGGCAACTAAATCGTCAACGGAATACTTTCCTTCTTTGAGTTCATTTGTCAAATCGGCTGTTTTTCCGTCCGGAAGAATCGCCACGATCTTTTCCGGTTTTCCGGATTCCGCATATTCCTGCTCGTAAGGATGCCCGACGGCAAACATCAGGTTGACGGTTTCGTTCAGGGTGGCAAACGGAGCGTCGTGAATCAGAATGGGGAAGTGGGCGTACGACAGTGGGATAAAAAACGAGAGTACGGCGAGGATTGTGAGTCTTCTCTTCATGGATTTTCTCCTTTTAGATGAAAAGTAGTCCGGGCGAAACCCGGGCTATCAAAATAAACTCCATTCTTGAATGGCGGCGGCCGGTTGTCTTCCATCCTCAAAGGCGTGCCCAACCCGAACTCCGCCGTGACCGGTGCCGCCATGCCCCACGGGGTCGCTCCAATCCACGTTGCTGATCATGATTTCGTCGATGACGGGAACTCCTTGATAAACGATCAGGCCGATTTTGGATTGGGGGGAGAACTCCAATCCAGCCAGATTCAACAGGGTTTGATTGACATACCCGACAATATGGCTGTCGTAGAAAAATTGTGCGTAACAGTCTTCCTGGTATCGATATCTTCCATTGGGAGTTTGGAGGACAGAGGGAGCGTGTATCGTCACACCGATATGATGCCAGCTGCCGACGGGAGGGAAACTTTCAAATCCAGGCGCAGTGTATTGAGTGGCGTCCGCGATGGATGGATCGGCTCCCTGCAATTGAAAAAGATCCCTTTCGCCCCCAATCCGGACTCGCAAAGAAATTCCGTCCAGAAAACCGAATTGCACGTCGGCCCCGTATTCGGCAAACTTCAGCCAGAACTCGATGGATAAATCTCCCAGAGGATGGTCTGCGGCACCTTGACTCAAACACGATTGTTTGGATAAACCGGCTATCGCTCGACTGAGAAACGAATGCCGGACATTCTGAGTGCTTTCCAGCCCATCTCCTTCGGGAGAGCCGATCATCAAATTGAGCGAAGGATCGTTTCCCGCGTTCACGAGTAGCTGGCCTTCGTCCAGTACCTCTTCGTCGCAGTGGTACAGGCAAACCGTCCAGTATCCAGGTTCGTTTCGTTGTTTCCATACCGAATGGCCGTAAGCGGGCGAGAATATAAACAACAGAAATAGGTTGACAACTCCTATTTTCCAAACACTTTTCTTACGAGGGACACCCATCTGATTTATCCTTCTTCCTTACTGAATTCTCATGGGCCGAATCGAGAGATATCTCCATAGCTGAACAATCCATTCGAGAGATCGTAAGAGACGCCGTCGTGGGCAACGATTCGATCCGGGCCGAGCGACCAACTCTGCCAGAGGAGGTTTCGTTTCACGCCCGAATAATTCTCGAAATGGATGCCGATATGCGCACCCACGAACTGTTGGTTTTTATAGACCTGGTCGTACCCATGAATGTATTTATATGGCTTTTGCGATGAATCCAGATCGATTCCTGCCAGATAAGCGGGGGGGAACGGATCGATTGGGATTTGGGCGATATAAGAAATCGGTGTAGTGAGACTTATGGGTAAATAAGTAACGGCCGCTCCGCTAATCGCACTCACTTCATCCAGCATATTGTTATAGTAAGGATATTTTCCACGATCGATGGCGTATTGCTCGATGGCCGTAGCACAGTTTTTTAAATCCGCAATAGTACGCACAACCATCGCCCGCATCCGGGCGTTTAAAAAATTTGGTATTGCGATCGCGGCCAGAAGGCCGATGATTGTAACAACGATCAGCAACTCTACTAGCGTGAAGGAGCGCATCGAGTCTAATGTAAATAAACAAATGGTATTTAAGAATAGTAATACGAATTTATAAATCATAATACGATCCTGCCCGATTCTGTCAAGGCAAATTAAAATCTGTTGTTTTGCCAAGTTTTGCCATATCGTGTGTACTCTTCATGCAGTCCAGGATCAACAAGCGATTGACCTTTAAGAGAAAGGAAGACCAATGTTCATTCTGAAACAAAAAATCCGGAAAAAAGCTTGACTTATTACCATCCCTTATGAGAAAATAATTTTACACCTCGCCGAAATACGTAATGAACTGAGACATTATGCTCACTTGATTTGTTTTTCTTCTTGACTGATTTTTGACAATCCCTTTTGAGAAAGAATCCAAAATCATGAACGAGATCGTGGGAAAATTCCAATTAGTCGTTTGCCTGTTACCGTGTATATTTTTCGTATCTCAATCGTATGGCGATCTGGGCGACATTAACCGGGATGGAATTGTCGATGGCCGGGATGCTTTGCGCATCATGCGGATAGTGGATGGATTCGATCCGTCTCTCCCGGAGGACATGCAATGGGGAGACGTCTATCCGAATCCAGGGATCAACAGCAAACGAATCGGGGATGGCCAATTAACCCGGGAGGACGCCAGTGTGATCCTTCGCATGGAAGTCGGGTTGATTTCGGAGATCGAGATTAATACCAATTACGATCGATCCACTCCCTGGATTGACGATTGCGTTCCCACCAGCGGTGCGGTCGGCGATATCGTTACGCTGATTGGCGGGAATTTTATCGCTAATCCTATCGGGGATAACAGCGTCTTTTTGGGGGGGAACCCGGCAGAAATCGTCGAGGTGAGTGGAAATCTGCTGAGTGTCCGGGTTCCCGAAAAAGCCCAGTCGGGCCTGTTCCGCGTTCATACGCCGGGAGGCGTGGCCGAGTCGCCCTACGAGTTTCGTGTGACACAACAACTTAGTGGCGTATTGGATGTTGGCTCGCTTCGTCCTTCCGATTTTCTGGTCGTGACACCATTCGATGGCGGGCCGGTGGAGGGAAACGGCCGGTTTCAAGTTCGTGTTCTTCTAGATGGAATGACGTTGCTCGGAGCCGCGATGGAGGACGAAGCAGCGAATAATACGTTTCTCGCTTTGATTCTGCCGGGAGAAGAGATCGAGACGGCTTCTGAGAGCGCACCGGTCAAGATCGACGCGCATACCACGGCGCAAGCCTTGGTTTTTATGTGTCCTTTTATTTATACGGCCAATTTAGCCAACGCCAAAGTCATCCTGGAGGCTCTTAACAAGAATCCCGAGGTGCAAAAATTTGCCGATGTGATCGCAAAACGGTATGCGGAAAAAGCGGATGGGCTCGACGATCCCGAAGTGGAAGCCGCGTATATCAAGGCGGTTCAATCCTACATGAACTCTTTGCCAGCCGGTATGACCTTCTCTCCGAAAGACCTCGATTCATTGGGGAAAACATCGGGACGAGCCATGCCTGTGTTGCCTGCCGCTTCGCTCGCACCCATGGGGAGTCCTCTTTCCGAGTCCATTCGGATCGATGCTTCTGGGGCTCATTCCTTATTTCCTATGCAGTCGGGCGGTGAATCGAGACTTTCCGTTCGCCAATATTCCGTCGATCGTTTCGATGTACATGCCAGTTACGACGAACGGAAAAACGAGATCAAGCCTTCCTTAAAAGACCAGTACGGACCTTTGGATTACATAACCATTCTGTACCGAATCGATCCCGACGACATGCCCCAGGGTGTGAATGAATCGTTTCTCCAATTGCGGAGACGTCCACTCCGGACGCTGAATTATCGGGTTGGAAACGTGCTGCAGGGCAGTTTGTGGACGGCGAGAATCGACGTTGCATATAATGTAATCGATATGCTCTTCAGCCAAGCGGGCGAATATGCTTTTAAGCAGATATTGCCAGAAGATCTGGTTAATTGGTACGAAGGAGATCAGTTGCCTTTGGAGGATCGAAATGAAGGCGTTTATATGTTGCGTTCCTTCAGCGGCGCGTTGGTCGATAACGATGTACTGAAGTATGATTTTGAAGCCATTAACAATATCCCGGGTGGCGAGGGTTGGCACTATTTCGCCTGCGCCACCAACGTCATGCAGGCGGCCGTCGATTTTTGGGATTTAATCACCCAGGATTCCTATCGATGGAGCCGAACTTTTTTCAAGAAAGGAATTAAAAACTCCATTCGGCGGTTGACTGCCGAAATGGCCAACACCAATTGGAACTCTCTCTCTGCCGGGGATAAGTTAAAAATCTGCGCGAAGATGGTCGTCGACTTCATTATAGCGGCGGGTACAACAACTCCCCAAAGGGGTCTGACTTACGCGCAAGACAAAGTAAGATCTTCTGTAAGCGCCGGCCTCAGGAGAGGGGTGGTTCTGTTGGATGTCCTGGATCGGATATCTTCAGCCGGGCGTGTTGTCGAGCGCATGTTAGGCCTTGCTGGATGTCTGATTTATCCTCAGATACCCAGGCGGATTTCCTTGTTACCCCATTTTCTCGATCCCCAATATTACAGGGATCCCGATCAATATTTCCGGGATACGGCCATCATGGTTGTGGAACCGGTCGGTCCGACGCCGCTCGAATCGATTCTTTTTGTAGTAGGAACGCCTTTCGATCCAATCGTAGAACGGATTGAACCTACGAGTGGCCGCCAAGGCGACCGGGTTGTGATCACCGGCGACAAACTTATGCCTCCCAATGGCTTTGCGAACGTCCGTTTCGGCGGACAACCTGCAAGAGTCATCGCCGGAGAACGATCGCGCCTGATTGTGGAAGTGCCGTCCGTTCTCATCCCCCAGGGAGAAACAAGCCGAAGTGTCGAGCTGACGATAGGAACCAGTGCTTCCAGCGAGACGCTCGTGGAGTATTTCAATGTAATCCGGTTTCCCCGTATCGATTCGGTCGAACCGGCCGTTGGTTATTCAAGAGCCAGTAGCCTGGATTTTGCGAATCTTTTTTATGGGTTTCAGGGTACAGAAATTCTCCTGAGGGGGGATGAATTATACATCCAAAACCAAACGCCTTCCCGGTATCTCAATGTGGGCGATTCCTATGCCGAGCCGATCCGGGAATCCGGATCGGAAATGTCGGCGCGTCTCTCGTATGTAGAATCGGGTACAACCGAAATCTTCATCACCGATTCTTTTCATGAAACCCGGCATGTTCCTTTTCAAGTGC
Source organism: uncultured bacterium (assembly GCA_964520565.1). Classification (GTDB taxonomy): domain Bacteria; phylum Hinthialibacterota; class Hinthialibacteria; order Hinthialibacterales; family Hinthialibacteraceae; genus CAZFOX01. Next base: position 6,739 of record CAZFOX010000210.1, read on the forward strand.
TTGGGAATCCCGAAATCACTTCCATCGATCCAACCGAGATCAAATCGGGGCAGTTCGTAGAAATCGCGGGGATAAATTTATCTACGGTTTTCTCGCCCGATATGGTGCAAATAGGTCTGGAAGTTAAAGAGAAGGAAACCGGGAATAATGTGGATGCCCGAGTGGAACGGTTTTCCATGGATTCTGCTTCGTTTCAAATCATCAATCCCGTTCAAAGAGATACGATCCTGACCGTCAAGGTCTGGAATCCCGCTGGGGGGTCCAATACTCGTGAGATTCTGTTGAAACCTGGCGTTATTACGTATGATGAACTGAGTACCAGCGGTCTCAGGCAAGGATTCCGTTTCACCGTTACCGTGAATGAACCGGGAATGGCAGCAAACGGCCGCCTATCGCTTGATGAAGCCTGTGCGTTTGCCCGGGGAGACGAAGACCCCTTCTCTTCGATCTGGGACGACCGGAATGAGCGATGGACCGTCACGCGTGTCGAACGAAAAGAATTGTCGGGAACCGACAACCAAGGAAATCCAATTTATCGGTATGTTTGGGCAGAGACGTCGACCGACAGGCAGACGTTGGATCATGGAAACGGCCCTCTGGCGGAAAAACGCGAGATTTATTATATCGATATCTATCACTCCGATCACGGTGGAAGAACCACCGAACCGTATCTCGTTTCATCGGTTTCGTTGGATGAAAAAGAATCCGACCGGGAAGAAGGCGACCTCATCGGAATGTATGCCGGTACGAATTATAGTGAGCTGCTTGGAGATAGAAACACGTATAACGGCTCGCTTTTTGCCGACGACATCATGGTTCCCACTTCTTTTAACTCCAATTTGGTCGTGATCAATCCTGCGATTGGAACCGGAGACCGGCTATGGATTGAATCGTCATCGCCTCTTGAGATCAATGGAGAGTTCGTTCAAGAAAGGTCTAATTGCCAATTTCTTTTCCGCGATGTGGTCGCATTGCATCCTATTACCGTCCGGGGATCAGGTGTCAAATTGATGTGGAATACCATCGAGTTTCGAGAGGGAGGTTTCATTCTAAAAGAGACCTTTGCTTGT
>CAZFOX010000211.1:0-7764 GCA_964520565.1 uncultured bacterium
GGAATGCGTACGACGACGATACCAATAACATCATGTTTAACCAGGAGCGGATTTTCGATCGGCCGGACGTGCAATACGATTTGAATCGAAACCAGCAACCGGACAAAGATTACGATGGCCTGCCGGAAGCGGATGGATTTAGTTTTCCCGGTTTGATTCCCAATGGTCTGGACGACGACGGGGATGGAGTGATCGACGATAATGGAGATAGTACGACCGCCCGCAACCAAGGGATTCCAAGAATGTTCTCCAAGATGGCGCCGGACGGGGATTATTTTTACGATCCCGAGCCGAATATCGATGAAGAGTTCGCCAATGGGATCGACGACGACCGGGACGGTTTGATCGATGAAGATTGCCGTCTGGCGTCGGTGAAAGTGTTGGGGATGCCCTTCATGCTTCCCCTGCTGGCCGGAGATGGCCTGGATAATGACGGCGATGGGGAATACGAGCCGGATCGGAAAGGATTGCCTGCGATACTCGATGGAATCGATAACAACGGCGACGGCCGGATCGACGAAGGAATCGATGAGGAAATCTGGGATGGGAATGACAACGACGGCGATGGACTCATCGACGAGGATTGCCGCTTGAATTCTTTTCCCTTCAGTCTCGCGCAATTTCCCGCGCCTAATAACCGATATTCCTGGCAGATCTTTGTGGGGCGGATTCCGAACGACGGCCGTTTTGGCATTACCGACATTAACGGAGACGGGATTCCCGATTTAGGCAACGGGATCGACGATGACGGCGATGGGTTTGTCGATGAGGAGTTGCCGGACGGGGTGGATTTCGATTTTCCGATACCCGCCAATCCGCGGAGCGGGTTGGCGTTTTTGCGTGGATATACTCAGACTCCGCTTCGTCGGGATGGATTGATCGATGAGGATTGCGTGGCATCGCCTCTGCCGGAGTGGCGGCGCGTGGAGATTTGGATCACCTGGGGGGGGGATGGGGTGGATGACGATGAAGATGCTCTGAAAGTCGACAAGCAGGCCAGCGATAGTTTGATCGTGGATAATCCACGCGAAGTTCGACGGCAGCGGGTCTCGTACGGTTCTGTCCGTTGGGGAATCGATGAAGAGAAACAGGATGGAATCGATAACGATTATGACGGACGAGTCGACGAGGATTGTTATCTCTACGAGTTCCGGTTGACCGGATTTATTAATTTGAGCGATCCCTCGCAGTCGTTTACATTAACCGGCGGTCAGCCGCGGGGAATCTTATCGCGGCCCTTGAGCGGCATGTGACCGTCTGGAGCCCATTCGAGTGGTTATCGGACGGGCGAGGCGAAAAAAGGAAGGCGTGAAAATGTTGGTTCAGGAACGGATTTCTTATCCCCGGCAACCGGAGCGGGAAGACGGTGGTTTTACGCTGGTGGAATTGTTGATCTCCATCGCGGTGATCACCATGCTGGCGGGCATGGCGGCGCAGACGTTTCGTGCCGTCATGACGGCGCGTGAAATTGCCATGCGGAGGCTGGAGATCAATGAAACCGCCCGGGCGGCGCTCGACTTTATGTCGTCGGAGTTGCGATCCGCTTATTTAACACCCGATTCGGTGAAACCGGTGGTTGTGAGCCGTCTTGCCCAGCAGGATACCGGACCGCGTTTCCGATTTGCGGGAATCAGCCGCGACATCGTCGTGGACAGTAAATCCAAGGTTCCCGGCGCGGGAAAAGACGATGACGGGGACGGTTTGATCGACGAAGAAGTGCTCGATGGATTGGATGGCGATTATCGATCCGGTGCTTCGCGGGCGCTGAGCGGCGCCAGTCCGGATCCCGATCCACTGGGATGCGAACCGGGCGACGAAATGTGTATCGACGAAGATATAGGGCTTTTCCCCAGCGACATTCTGCATTTTGTGAGTGCGGTCGAGAGTTCGGGCAACATTATCTTGCAGGAAATTTCGTACGGTCTGGATCCCAGCGGGGTTCGTCTGATTCGTCGCGCTCAGATTTTGGATTTGAACGATAATTCCGTATTAACTCAGAAACAATTGCTGGATTTCGGGCAATTTGTGGACGACGCTTCGAGCAAACCGTTGGCGCCTCAGGCGGTTCCCGTCGGACAGCTTATGCGCCAGAGTTGGGTGGTGCAAGCGGCGAACAATTGGGACGATGGCGCGGAGGATGGGATTATCGGGAAGGCCAGCACGACCACGCAGAATCTCAGTCATTTGTTTCAGGTATTGGCTTACGATATTCGCGGCCTTCGATTTCAGTATTGGTATTACGATTACAACCGTGGAGGCTGGCGGATGTCGCCGGAATGGGATTCGGCCCGCGAGACGGCGCTCATGAGTGCATCGGAGAAGATATTCAATAAATTTGCCGCCAATAACAGCCTGGAAGGCAATTCGGTCTTGAGTTTTGCCAATGTGATCCTCAACGAGCCGGAGGATATGTATCCCCGTGCGCCCGGCGTGTTGAACCGGTTTATAGTATCCGATCCCAAAATGGTGCGCGACAGTCTGAGCAATCCCCGTAACAATCCGTTCTACGATCTTTGCCTGCGAATCGCCGATAAGACCGATGGATTGCCCAATATGATCGAGATTACGATTTACGTGCAGGACCGGGAACGGAAAGTCAATCCCAAACAATATTCCACCCGCGTGTTTTTGCCGAACAATTATCGAAGCATCGGGAATCTGTAATAGTAAATTGGATGAAAACCTGGATATCGACCACGGATAAAGAGTGGAAACATGAATAACAGAACGAATACACATGGTATCACCCGGACGGGGCGGCCGAGAGAGTCAGGCGTGGCGCTTTTGACTGTGCTGGCGTTGTTGTCCATATTCGCCGTGGTACTGGTTGGATTTACCTATACCATCCGAATGGAGGAAAACACGATCCGGCAGTATGCGGACAGTGTGACGGTGCAGGAATCCACGGAAGCGGCCATTCAGGGCGTTTTGGCGCAGTTGGCGCGCGATCTGGATCCGTCCAAACCGAACTTTGTATTGGGCCGTCCGCAACCTAAATATACTTCGCTGCTCGATCCCTGGGCGTATGGTTACGCGGGGACGATCGGGAAGAATCTGAGTTACGACGCGCGTAGCAAGGAACTCGATGTGCGGCCGCAAAAGGTATACAACCGCAGCAACCTGCGTTTTCTGCCCACCCCGATTCCCCGCGGTGTGGATGAAGATCCGCCGGGGGATGTGACCGGAATGCAGGGAATTATGCGCCGGGGGCAGGGCGACGGCGCACCGGGATTGAAAAATGTGGATGACGATCTGGATGGGAAGATCGATGGCGGCGCGGTTATCGACGACGATGAGGATTACCGTTCCGACGAGGACGATTTGGATCGCCGGCGGGATGGGTATTATTTCGCTCCAGGCACCGGCTACGATACGGATGGCGACCGGTTGGGAGTGTTTGACGAGTGCGCCAAAATCAATATTAATTTTGCCGGGAATAATTTCGGCCGGGGGAACAAGCAGACGTACAATCTCGGCGTTTCTCCCACCGAATTGGATCTGCCGGTCTTTTTGTTCAATCGAATCGTTCAGTATTCCAATTCGCAGGGGGGGCTGACCAATTTCAATACGAATACGGCGGAGCAGCTGGCCAATGCCATTGTCAGTTTTCGGTATGGGAGTGTGATGGATCATGGTGGGACGCCGGGAAAGCGTCCCGGACAGGATGGTCAGGACGACAACGGCAACAACGATCCCCAGATTGTGAAAATCCAGTCGTACAGCAATGCTTTCAATGATTTAGCCCAGTTTGACGGAGAGCCTTTCGCCATTGTGGGAAACGGTTCGGATGACGACGACGATAACCTCTTTAACGAAGAAGACGAGCATTACATCGGCCCCAGCACCGATAGTGTGGGCGGTTCTCCTTTAACAGAAGCCTTTGGGCAGGACAATGCGGAGTATTACCGTCCGGGCGATAAGATCGATAACAACGGAGACGGGTACATCGATGAAGAAGATGAAGGGATTGACGATCCCTCCGAATTCGATGTTTTTAAGCCCAAGGGGGACGATCGTCCTTATGCTAGTGTGGATGATTTGCGGTTGGTCGAATTCATGACCGGGCGGGATCCTTCACCGAAATTATTCCCCACCCTTTACGATATTCTGAGCGAATCCACCACGATTTACAGCCAGTCGGACGAGATTTCCGGCCCGCTTTCGGCTCTGAATAACGAAGTTGCCCGGATTAATCCCAATCTGACGAGTAATTGGCTGGCTGCCGATATCTGGAATCTCGGCAATCCTATCGGCAACCGGGCGGACTTTCAATACAGCCCCAAAGTGAAGATCGAAGATTTACTGGCGTTGCAGGTGGATAACGACGGCGATTGGCAGGTGGACGCCGAGGTCAATCTCACCGACGAAAAAGATAACGACGGCGACGGTTTGGTGGACGAACCTTCCGACGACTGGGATGGAAACCGTTATCCCAGCGGAGATTTCGATGGATTCGGCGAAGCCGATGTGGGAGCGCCCGCCTATGCCACCGGAGGAGATCACGATAACGATCAGATGCCGCAGGATAAAATTCGTTCGGGCGGGAACGACGTCTACCAGGGGTTGCGGATGCTGGGATGGGCGGACGAGGATGGAGCCGGGAACAAACTGACCGCCGATAATTTCGACCCACGCCGGGTCGAACTGGTCACATACGATGAGAAATTCACCGATATCATTCCCGGTCTGGTGGTGGAAGGGAATGGAGAGGACAACGACGGCGATCAGTTGATCGACGATACCGGAGATTTTAACGGGGATGGGTTGTTCTCGTTCGATCCTGAATGGCATGTCAGCGAGGATGCCTGGGGCGATCTGAACGGGGATGGATATCCCGGACTAGGCGCCGATCCCCGCGCCGATCAGACGACTCGGGAAGGGCGGATCGTCAAAGCGCCGGATAATAAAGATGCATTGGTGATGACCAGCCTGGCGGACGACGATTTCGATGGATACGCCGATTTTTACGATCCCCAGGTATTGGCGGCCATGTATGCGCCGGAATGGGACGGTGTGGATAACGACAACGACGGCGAGATTGACGAAATCGGCGAGCGTTATATCGCCTGTTTCGACGACGATGAAGACGGCCGGATGGATGAAGATCCTCCGGAATTTCAGATTGCGCTTAATATGGTGGATTTCATCGACGCCTGGATGCCTTTCCCAGTCGCCGAAGATGTGGATGTCAGGAAACTGTTGGGCAAGAGTCAGGACGATCCGGTGTTGGCCGATCCGGTGACCTTCCGAACGATTACTTTGTATTCCACGCGTCAGAGGGCTTTTCGTATGCATCCCCGCATTCTGGCGGGACCGAATTCCACGGCCAACGATCGTTCGATATTTGCCGAGCAGATGCGCCTGATGCTGCCCAATCCGCCTCAGATCGGTATGCCGGTCAAGTTTCAAGGTGTGGAAGCGATCCGGATCAACGAGGTCATGCCGAAACCCGTTATCCGCCTGGAAGCGGAAGAAGTGTTGCAAAGCATTCAATACGATCGTACCAATCCTAGTAATCCCTATCCCTATTCGATTACTTACAAAGCCGACCGGTTTGAGGTGAAAGGGAATAACGACGATGGATTGAATCCTTATATCAATCGATACGATTCGAACTGGGGAGCCGTGGCTAACAGCGCAGATGGTGCGCAGGCGCCTGCTTCGGTTCCCAGCTATACTTATCTGCCGGAAGGATTCCGGAATACTTACAATCCGTTTTTGCCGTTTGTGAATATGGATATCCTGGCGCCGGCGTTTATATTTGCCGTAACCAATGTTGCGCCACCTTCTGAAACCCAAACTACCAAAGTCGGTACCAATCCGAAGGAAGAAGCGACGTGGGTTTTTGAAAATATTCCTGTGGGGTATTACGATGTGGTGCTTTATTTACACCCCTCGCATCGATACAGACCCGAAGTCGAGTATTATTTTAATGGAAAGCGGATCACATTCCGGTCGGACACGGCGTTCGGTGATGTGAATACGATGGTCGGGGAAGATTTCACCGATCCGTTGTTATCCGAGTTGATCCGCCGGGATACCGCGTTGCTTCCCAACAAGCAGCCTTTCCGATTGAATTACCGTCTGACACCCTACGACGAGAAGATGAAGATGCCGGATCGATACCGATTGACGCCCGATCAACGGATCGTAGTAGGGGACGGAAAACTGGAAGTAAAAATCGTGGCTACGGAACCCGTGGGAGGCGCCGGATCGGGAGCGTTTTATGAAACGTCGTTCGATCGCATCGAATTGATCAGCCCGTGGGTGCAGTATGTGGAACTGGAAAACCTTTCCACCGAGGATATTGATCTATCCGGATGGATGGTGGATACGCCGTACGGACATTATCTGATTCCGGAAGGAACCATCATCGGCCGGAAAAAGCCGTCCTTTGAGGGAGACGATGGCCGCGATCTGCCGCCCAATCAGGGAATGGAAGGGAACGGCGTACCGTTTGAGTCGTTGCTTTCCAAGTCCAAAATTCAGAATCCGGGAAATCCGATCGCTTCGCTGGATTTGTTATTGGAAGATAACAAATTACTTTTGGCCAATCATAAAGAAGCGCTAAGCGCTTTTATCCGAAATAATTATCCCGATGTGCCGAATCTGGAGCGGCGAATTGTGGAACCGGTGTTGGCCCCGCGCGAGATGGCGTTAGTTCAGCGTAGTTTGGCGAACAAAATGAATCCGAAGGGATCGGGGGAACTGGCCAACGCCCAGCAGAGTGATCTTCGTTTCCGGTTGGTCGACGTACAGGAAGATATACTCACTCATAATCCGGACGACAAATACGTTACTCTATCCGATCCATCCGGGCACTATATCGATTCGTTCCAATATCGAACGACGTTCAACAACGTGATTGTGAATATACCCACCAATCCAGTTGCAGGCGACGGGAATCAATTGGATCTGTTGGTGCTGCCCGGGTATCGGGGAATGGAGAGTTTCGAGCGAGCCGATACGACTCATTTTGAGACGAAGATGGTAACGGATCGCTTGACAGGCCGGGTATCGGGAGAGCGATCAGTTCCTTCGTCTATCGTGTTGAAGGCCCAAGATGCGGTTCTGTTGAATCTGGATGGAACGAAGAATCTCGAACGGTCGCAGATTGGCGGTTACATCAATACCAGCCAAGGGTTGGAAAACGACATTCAGAATCCCCGGTTGCGGTTGCAGCGGTTTGCGGATCGCAATACGTATCCCGCCAACGACTCGCATTGGAACGGCTGGGATTTTATTGGAGATTACTATGAGTATCCGAGCGATATGGCCGATTCGCGCCGCCTGGAGTTGCTGGAGAGGTCGCAATCGGTGGCGCGGGAGGCGGTGGCGCCGTCCGGTTTTGCCAAGGTGCGCTTTTTTGACATGTTGGGAGGATTTGAAAACGCGGAAGACGTTCGGCTCACGCAGCAGATCCGGTATACAGCGTTTGTCTGGCGTATGGGGCTTCGGGAATTGATTCGCGCCGGATACGATCCCGACGTCGACGATCAATTGACGGTACGCGTGCTGGGCCGGAAAGCGATTAACAATTTAGGGGAATTTGGGAACGTGGATCTGCCGGTGGGCGAAGTCTTGGTAATACCCACTTTCCGAATTATCGATCCAGGTTCCGAGCCATTGGATCAACATCCCAAATTACTCGAATCCAATCCGGCGAACAAGTATTACGATATTTATCGGAGCAACGGTGTCAAAGTCCCGGTTTTTGCTAAATTACGAAATGGCGATACGGCGTTCACGATCGACCTGCGGGAT
>CAZFOX010000212.1:0-7736 GCA_964520565.1 uncultured bacterium
AGCGAAGCAATCTAATGGCGATCCGATTCGCCAGTCGATCCTTAGTATGCTATTTAACCCGGCAATATCAAACGGTCAGACTACTGGCATAATCCACACCTGGAGGGATTGAGATGAAATTTTCGGTTGGAATTCTATTCATACTCATTGCAGTGAATCCCGTTTTATCACAGATCGAATTGACTGAACCCGTGCAATCGTACGGATTTGAACGCCTCTATCAAGCAGCGTACGCTCCCGATGGGAAGACGGTTGCCACGGCGGGAGAAAGCGGACTATTGATATGGGATATAACAAGTGGCGATTTGGTTCGCCGTTTTCCACCCTTCTCATCCGGCATCCGGTCTGTCGCCTATTCGAAAGACGGATCGCTCATCGCGGCGGGAGGTTTTGTCGATGGGATCCGTATATGGGAATTTGCATGCGGGCGGTTGGTTCAAACGTTACCAGGACATCCGAGGGGTGTGCATCACGTTGAATTTTCATCGGATGGAACTCAATTACTCTCGAACGGCTATCATGGAGGCGCGACGCTGTGGGACATTCAAACCGGCCAAGCGATTCATACTTTGACAAGTTCCAGAGCCCAATCGTCCGCCTTCTCTCCCGACGATTCGCTGGTCGCCGTTTCGGGTGCGACGGCCACGATCTGGGACACACAAAGCGGAACGCTAATTCGAACTATGGAGGGACATAGTGAATCTACAAATTCGGTTTGTTTTTCACCCGATGGTCTACACCTGGTTACCGCCAGCGTGGATCAAAGCGCCAAAGTCTGGGACGTTCAAAGTGGCCAATGCCTACTAACCCTTGTGGGTCATACAGATTCGGTGGTTTGCGCGGCTTATTCGCCGGATGGGAATCTCATCGCTACCGGTTCCGAAAACAATTGGGTGATTTTGTGGAATGCGGAAACAGGCGATCGAATCCGTACTTTCGAAGGATATCAACCCGGAGAGAGCAATCGAATCTATTCCATTTCGTTTTCTCCCGACGGATCCAAATTGCTTACCAGCAGTTTCGACCAAACGGCGATTTTGTGGGACGTGCAGACGGGCGAGCGGTTACGAATCTTCTGGGGGTATATCCGAGACCGGGTTAATGCCGTGGCGACCTCGCCAGACGGAGATACGATTCTGACCGGAAACGAAAATGGAAGGGCGATAACCTGGAAACGCGAGTCGGGGGCACTCGTCCAAGCTTTCATCGGTCATACCGGTGCAATCAATGCCGCCGTCTTTTCTCCCGATGGTTCTCGCATCCTCACGGGAAGCGAGGATAGCACGGTTCGGTTGTGGGACATGAACACAGGCGAAACCATTTATGTTTTTTCGGGACATGCCAAACCGGTGACGTGTATTGCCTTCTCTCCCGGGGGAGAACGAATCCTGACCGGGGGAGAAGATTCGAAAGCGCTGCTTTGGGATATTCAAACCGGGGAAATTTTACACACATTTCAATACAACGACGGTTACCCCGATTACGCGACGGTTGTTCTTTTTTCACCGAATGGGAAGGAAATACTGACTGTCTTTCAAGACATCGCGGTTCGATGGGATGCTGGAACCCATGAAATCATGCAAGTCCTTCCCGTCTTTTCCCGGGGTATTTTTTCCGCCGCTTACTCTCCCGACGGCAGCCATATTCTATTCGGCGATTGGGATGGGAAGGTGTATTTGTGGAATAACCATAGAGCGGAAATTACCAAGACCGTTACCGGGCATTCCTATCCCACCAGTTCGCCCCGCGTCGTTTCCATTTCATTTTCTCCCGATGGGAGATTGTTCCTGACCGGAAGTTACGACATGACGGCCAAAGTGTGGGACTATTCAAGATTCGAGCCGTTTCTCACGATCAATAAACTCGATAAAGGCTGGATCGATTCGGCCGCTTTTACTCCCGATGGGCAATACGTTCTAACGGGGAATTCGCACGGGAAAACGGAATTGTGGTACATTGGAATTCGGAGCGCCGCGCCTGCATGGGAGCGGTTTCGTTAAACCGATGCGATGGGCTGTAAACACACAGCCCATCGCATATTGTCTTCTCTTATTCCAGTGGAACGACGGTTACTTTGAGAGTAATCTCCATTTTCGGTTCTTTGCAACGTACTGCGATTCGCCGAACGACCGGGTATCGATCGGCCACGCGCAAATGCGCTTCGGCGCTTGAGAGTTCTTCGACGTCGACATTCCAGCATTGGGAGTCGTACTCGATCTGCAGACCAGCCTTTTCGCCTTGGATTCGGACGATCCCCGGTTGGGGGAGATCGACGTTTCCGAATGTGATCAGAGCGGACTCGTAGCTTTGGGGAACCACACGAAACGAAGCCGTGTCGATGAGTTCGATTTTCCCCTGGCCACCGCGTACGAGAGAAACCTGCCGAATCAGCGATTGGAGATTGGCTTCTTCGGGATATGCATTGACGATGTCGGACTGAAGGGTATCTTTTTTGGGGGTATGTTCGGCTTTTACATTTTTCGCCGAGAAGTCGCCAGCGCGTTGTTCGAATCCATTAACTACAGGAAGCGAATGGCCATACGAACGGGCAGCCAGATAGGTATAGCGTTTATCGCGGAAGAAATCGCGATCGTAAACCGGAGCGCCCAGTTCGGCGATCAGCGATTCGCCGTGGAGGTGCACGATGAAATTGCCAACGTCGTTATGATTGTGCGGTTCATCGTTGCGTCCTCCCTTGGCGGCTAAAACCAGCGAGTTGGGATTGGACGCATCGTTCCGGGAGATCATCCATTGCACGCCGCGCAGGAAGTTGAACTCGTTCCAACCGAACGCCGCGGCGTCGGGTTGGGGGAGATCGGCAATCAAAAATCCATAGAACAATCCCGAAAGGCTGCCGGGGTCGAATTTTTCGGGCATGCGGGCCGCCGCAAAATCGCGCAATGGAGGAAGATTCAGTTTATTCGCCAGGAGGCACATCATGCCAACCGGGCAGGCGTTCGATTCGCCGCCGTCGGAAAACGCCGGATATTTACCGACGGACATTTCGATACGCGCAGGGAACTGAGCAATCTCTTTTACAATGGGAGGCGTGAACAGATCGAGTTTACCCTCGGTATACCGGTCGAGCAGATACGCCGCGTAGATGTAGCGGCTGAAGCCGTAATTCCAATAACCGATGCCTTCGGCGGTTCCACCGTTTTCGCCGAATCCCGCCAGAAAAAACGTCAATCCATTCTGAGCCCGTTGGACGACTTGGGCGAGGCGTTCGCGGTCGCGTTCGAGATAGAGAGCGGCGCGCAGGACGTTTCCGTTGCATACCGCGTTCCAGTTACTACCCCGCTTCATCCACGAAAAATCCCGCGTCAGGTAGGGTTCGATAATCCGGCGATTCACTTCGTAGCGGATCCGTTTTTGCACCGCTTCGGGAAGCGCGTCGCCGAAGACGTTCAAAATTTCGCCCATCTCCGCGCCTCGATTTGAAGCGCCCAGATCGATATGCGGTTTTTCCATATCCGCCAGACCTTCCGTATGGGCGGGCATGCACCAGTCGCTTTCCTCGCAGAAACTCCAGATGGCATCCATGAGTGGATCGAGGAACTCGCCTTTTCCTTCCAGGCATTCTGCCAAGGCGAAGGTATTGAGATACGCGCTCCGTTGGCCGAGAATTCTTTCATACGCCCTGCGCTGGCCGGAACGTTGAAAGTCCAGGTAGACCGAAGCGCGAGCGAACGGGATATCCTTGCCGATCATATCGCGCGCGGCGGCGACAACCGCATTGAACGAATCCTTCAAACGAGGATCGTTTTTCAGCCGTTCCCATGTTTCCCGGTTTTGGTACGTTGGAAAAGGATGGAAATCGTCCCGGATATTCAGATTTTCGTAGACGGCCTCCAAGGACCAAGGCTGCATGAGTGAATCGTTGGCCCATCCAATGGATGTTGCGAACAGGATAAAGAAGCCCCATGATGAGAATACAATATTTCGCATGATTGCCCTCCAGCGATTCGAGGATCGATCCATCAGGGATACAGACGATAGAGCGCCGCCTGAGACTCGGTTTTCACCGGAGCGGTCGTAAAACCGATATGGTAAGATTCCACCGAACCGGAGGAAATATCCGTTTCGCACAAATCTTCAAAAGCTCCTGCTGCGATGAGGTTGACGTTGCCATAAAAGTCGCCGATGTTGTCATTAAAGAATTGAACCACGGCCGGTTTAAATTCCAACCAAATCGTCGGCATCCAATCGAAGGAGGGCGCATCGAGAATCCGCACAAAATACGGATTGTCGCGCAGGGCATTGCGGAAGTGGGTGTGGATCGCATTTTTCAGATTGCCCTCGATTCGTTCGGGCCGTTGGTATCGATTTCCCTCCCGGTCAAAAACGCGAACCTCAACTTGAATACCTCCGTAGTTATAAGTGGATTTCAAAACAACCGCCAAACCCTTGCAGATATCGGCATCGCTACCAATCAGATCGATGTTATAAATCCCATTCTCCTCATAAATCTCTTTGACATCGACGCCTGGACAGGCACCGAATGTGGCGCCGATTTGACGCCAGAGGCCATATTGCGGCGGAGAAAGGGTTATTCCCGGCATACAAACCAATAAAAGTTCCAGCACGATAATGAGTTTTTTCTTCATGATTTCGATTCTCCCCGACGATTTATGGATTTGGGATATATCCCATTCGTATCGCACGAATTTACAAAACGTTCGAATCCGTTCCCGTAAGGATACTTTCCATTCCGCAGATCGATCCTATAATGAAGCTAATTCTTTGTTTCGCCAAGGGAGTATTTTATGGCCAAAGTTATGACCTTCATCGACGGGACCTGGTTGTACCTGTCCACGCCCAAATTATCCGAAGATTACGGCGTGAGAGAATTTCACATCGATTATGGCAAATTACCGCGAATATTGGGACAAAAAATCACCGAGCGGCTGGGGATATCGGAACTGGATATCGTTCGCACGCACCTGTTCGGCAGCAATGCGGTGAATTACGACTGGCGCGACGAAGAGATTGTGCAGGCGCGATCCGATTTTTTCGATATGTTGAAAGAAGAGCACCATTACGAAGTGGAAATTTACTCTGTTAATTTCCGAAAAAGGAGAATTCGAAGATCCGACCGCGATCCCGCCGACGATTTCGAACCCCGGGAGAAATGCGTCGATATCGCGCTGGCAACGAGCATGTTGTTCCACGCCACCGTTTCCAACGCATACGATGTGGCGCTGGCCATTATCGGCGATCGGGATTACATCCCACTCCTGCAATGCGTTCGCCGATTGGGGAAGCGGGTGGTCATCGCCAGCATCCGGCAAAATTGCGCACAAGAGCTATCCGATCCCCTGGATCGGGCGCGCATCAAGGACGCCGACATCGTCTGGCTGAACGACTTGATCGCCGAGATCGAATTGAAATTCGAGCGGCAACAGCTGATCTGCCAGTCGCCCCTGCATCAGGGAGACAAGAAATTCTGGACCGATTACCGTCCCCGCCGGGGCGAGAAACTGTACTGCCCCGAGTGCCGAAAGAAGTTCGCCGAACAGAAGTCCGCCGCTTTGGAAGAATACGTATCGGATGCGGAAACCAACGGAATTACGGAAGAATATCCGCTAACGGGCAGCATCAAAAAAATCATCCTGGACCGCGGATTTGGATTTATTGCGGGGGACGACGGGCAGGATTATTACTTCCACATGACGGATTTGCGCGACCTTGAATGGTCGTCCAATCTGCTTAACCACCTCGTTCAATTCAACGTGAAACAGAAACCCTCCAAGGAAAAAGCAGGAGCGGCGAAAGAGGTACGAAAGAAAGAATAAAAATGTTCTTCTTTCCCGCTCGATCCGAAAGTCCGGTGTGCGATCAGAGATCCGCCGGTTGCCATTGCACGCCCGCTTCGCCGAGAAGCGTCCCGGTGGCGAAGGCGATATCGACCTGGGCGATCTGGTAATCGACCAGGGCCTGGATTTCGCGGAGCTGCGCGGAAGCGAGACGTTCGGCGGCGTAGAGGACGTCGGTACTGGTGCGTACACCCAGTTCAAACTGCTTGCGTTCGGCCTCGTACGTGCGAGCGGCAAAGAGGACTTCTTGCCGGGAAGCCAGGATTCGTTCCCAGTTCTGATCGAGAAGATCGATGGCGTTATACACCTCCTGCTCGATGGCCTGACGCCGCAGTTCGCGGGTGGCCAGGCGCTGTACCCTGGTCAGCAGCGCCTGCCGCAAACGAGCGCCCGACGCCTTATTCCCCAAGGGAATCTCACCGCTCAGCCTCACCGACCAATCGGAAAAATCAGCGTCAATCATGCGGCCGTAGGAATCGCCGAACGATTTTCCCAATCCATTGAGGTTATAGTTGTAATCCATAACAACCGCGGGAAGACGCGCATTTTTCGCGTAATCGATCGTGCTTTGATCGATGCAGAGTTGGAGTTCCAGTTCCAGCATCTCCATACGGTTCTGCACGGCGAACTCGGCCAGATCATTGGAATTCAGCCGCAATCCCAAGGGAGAGGGATCGGTCAGGGGGAGAATCGCCGTGGTGGCATCGAAAGGAAGATCGGCGCGATTCATGATCCGTTTCAAGTCCCGTTCGTAAAGGCGCAAACCGGTCAACGCCAGAATGATATTTTCCAGGCGGGCAGCCGCGCCCGATTCGGCGCGGGTGATCTCCACCTGCGGAGCGGCCTTGGATTTCACACGCAGTTTGGCTTCTTCGAGTTGCCGGAGGGCGATTTGATACTGCTGCCGGCTGACCTCCAGCGTTTTGGACGCTCCATAGACTTTCCAATAAGCGCGATCGGCATCGGCCAGGACGCGGATCGCATGCAGTTTGGTTTCCGCCTCGGTGATTTTCTCGTTCAGGCGCGCCACGCGGATAGAATGCGTATTGGCGTTCACTCCCGCTCCCCGCAAAAGCGGTTGTGAAAGAGAAAAAGTCATATCGGTTTCGAACGCCGGATTGAGAGTGCTGTATTTGTTATCCGTCTCGTAACGGCCGCCCGGCAATCGGAGTTTAAATTCACCCCCTGTCGGGAGCGGCTGGCGTATGCCCACTTCGTATTGCATCGAGGACGATTGCGATCCCACCAGTTCCGAGGAGGTCGGCGTCAAGGAATTGTTGTATTGTATCCCACCATAAAAGGCGGCTTCGAACTTGGCGCGCTCTTCCAGGTATTTTTCCCGCGCCAGGGTGGGATTCACCAAATCCACCTTCAATTCGAGGTTATTGGACAAAGCCGCCGCACGGATATCGGCCAAACTCAGGGAGACTGATTGCGCGGAAGTCTCGCGTTTCATAGCATCCTCTTTTTGTTGAAGGGCGCCCTCTTCGATAGAGATCGGTTCGTTTTGTGATAATGCCTGCAGGGAAATGCTCTCGATTTTGTTGACATTCGCATCCAATAGTTTTTGATGATCGGGGCCGGTTTCATGGATGAGGGTAGTCATGCAGCCCTCAAGAATCCAAACGGCGCCAAGGACTAATACGAAGAATGCCAGCGAGTTCGATCGAACGGGAGAATGGAAAAAAGTCATCACAATGCCTCGGGAGAGAGATAATATTTTTACTTGACGTGTTAATTTTCCTGATATAAACCTCAGTCATTACAAAAACGACGTGAAAAATCCATGAAATCAATCCACATTGAACTACCCGACAACCTGGTTGATGGATTAAATCTTTTCGTATCGACCGGTTGGCTGCAAAGCGAAGAAGAAGGCATCCGTATTGCTATTCCGGATTATTTGAGAAGAAGCAATCC
>CAZFOX010000213.1:0-7734 GCA_964520565.1 uncultured bacterium
CTCGGGAACCTTGGCGAACGCCGATATCCTCTCTCCCGTACCTGTCTCGCAGGATTGGGCAAAGGACGAATGGGATCCCCGGTTGCCGTTTCTGATTTGGGGAAAACCGTTGCGGGTTCAGCCTGTTCTGTTGTATGCAGTTCCCAAACCGCAGAAGGAAAATTCGTGGCGCTCGTGGGGGGGAGTGTTAACCGAAGAGGCTGCCAGCGAAGAAATCGAACGCATTACGCGCGAGTTGGAAATTCTTGCTGGTAAGGCCGAATTCCCCATGCGGATTTACGCTCCCGTCAAAGCGAAAACGGAAGAAGAGGCTCGGCAGGTATTAACCAGCGAGCGCGACATTACGCTGGTCTATCCCGCCGCGGGCTCGGGGACTCTCCTGGATACCTGTGTCCCCAAAGACGGTAGCGGAATCATTTTCGTGCGCCATCGTTCGGGGCCGATTTATTATTGGTACGAAGCCCTCAGTGTCAAATATCTCCAAACCGATAAAGGCCCCACGGAAACGCGGCTGGGGAAAACGCACGTCGACGATGTCGTGGTGGACGATATCGATGAATTGCTATGGCGATTGCGGGCGCAGTACGGTGTAAAAAACCTGCTGGGCTCAAAAATTGTTGCCCTGGGCGGTGAATGGGGAAAATACGCCTCCGACGCTCCCCAGATCGCACGCGATAAGTTTAAGATGGAAATCGTCGATATCCCTTATGCCGATATCGAGTCACGGATTCAGGGTTATCTGAAAGATACTGCGATTATGGCCAATGCAGAGCGATGGACGAAAGATTTTCTGGCCTTGCCCGGTACAACGTTAAAAACAGACCGGCCTTTCGTAGTCAATGCTTTCATGCTCTATAAGTTGATCAAAGACTTGATGCGAGAACACGAGACACCCCTGTTCACTATCAAGGATTGCATGAGAATCATTATGCCGATGGCTAAAACCACGGCCTGCCTGTCGATCGGTCTGGTGAACGATGAAGGCCTCTTCTCGCTTTGCGAATCCGATTTCGTAACGCTTCCCGCCGGTATCCTATTACGCCATATTGCGGGACGCCCGGTGTTCATGCATAACTCAACCTTCCCCCATAAGGGAATCGTCACCTGCGCGCACTGCTCGGCTCCCCGCCGCATGAACGCCGACCGGTACGAACCGGTTGAGATTCACACACATGAAGAATCCGATTTCGGCGCCGCTCCCAAAGTGGAAATCCCTCTCGGTCAGGAACTCACATTCATCAGCCCCGAATATACGACGGGGCGCTGGGTGGGCTTGCGGGGGAATGTGGAAGGGAATCCCTTCTACCCCATTTGCCGCTCGCAACAGGACGTGCGCATTCAAGGCGATTGGAAGAAAATGCTGGCCGAAGTGCGCGACTCGCATTGGCTGATGGTTTATGGCAACTGGCTCCAGGAACTCGGTTATGCGGCGCGTAAGTTGGATATCCGATGGGATAATATCTCCGATGTATAAGTTCTATTCCCGGCGGTGGGCTTCAACGGATTGCATCCGTTTGAAGCCCGCTGCCCGATGTTTCTCTTGGCGGGATATTCGATTGGGTTGGTTGAATAGGGTTTTCTGGATTCGCATTGCTATCGTATGGGGAATCGTTTCATTCCCCTCAGCGATTGCCGATTCGGTTTCTTTGAAAGACAATTCCTTCGAGATACGTGTGCCTTATCCATCCTTTGCCCGTGCGCTGTATGGCTTTTCCTCCAAAGCGGAACCGTTTCAATCCCTTCCCGGTGATTCCGTTCCCGACTGGCTGCAAGGCATGGGAATCAATACCGTTTTCGTTTCGCCCGATGAAAATCCATCCATTCTCGCCGCGTTACGCAAAGCGGGTATTGTATGCCTTCAGGAATTCACCGTCTTTGCGGGCCGGTCGCTATACCGCGACCATCCCCAGTGGCGGCCGGTAGCGCCGGATGGGGAAGAATTAAAGCCTGACGGGTGGTATTATGGACTCTCACCCAATCACCCGGAATTGCGCCAGAAACGCCTCGATGATTTTCGGCAGCGATTGCAAAATCCTCACATCCAGGGGATTTGGCTCGATTTTATTCGGTACGCTGTACGATGGGAAAAATTCCAGCCTACGTTGATCGATAATTGTTTCAGCCCTGCCAGCCTTCGGCAATTCGAACAGTTCGCCGGAATTCGCCTTTCTCCTTCCGATTCTGTTGCAGAAAAATCGACGGTGATTCTCTCGCAACACCGATCGGCCTGGGTCGATTTCAAAGTGAATACGATCGCCTCGTGGGTTGAGGAAGCCTGTCGAATCCGCGACCGGGAACGGCCTGAAGTCTGGATCGGCTTGTTCGCCGTCCCCTGGTTGCCGGACGACTTCGACGGGGCGATCCGAAACATTGCAGGCCAGGATTTTAAAATCCTGGCTGAGAACGTGGACGTGTTTTCGCCAATGGTCTATCATCGGTTATGTGGAAAAACAACGCCGTGGATCGGTCAGGTCGCTCTGTCTGTCCAGAATCAAACCGGCAAACCGGTCTGGCCGATTGTTCAAGCGACGGGCGAGCCGGGCGTGATGGATGCCACGGAGTTTCTCGAAGCGATCCGGGAAGGGGCTCGTGCATCGAAAAATGGTGTGATTCTCTTCACCGCCGCCCATATTGAAAAAGAAAAACGTTGGCCGGAAGTAAAACAGATTTTCCATCAACTTCCAATGGATTGAACGTAAAAGGATAGTGTTTCCGATTCAATTTCCCGATATTCCCGCATTCCATCATGTCGATTAAAAATAAAAACGATTGGTGTTTCCGGTTTTTTAATAGCCCGGATTATGTGGATATCTATCACGACATGACCGGCCCGGATCGCACCGAAAAAGAGATCCAGTTTTGCGAGCGCGTTCTTCAGTGGCAACCGGGACAACGGATTCTGGATGCGCCCTGCGGCGCGGGGCGGCATTCGCTCGCTCTGGCGCGGAGAGGATTTTCCCCTGTCGGAGTTGATTTTTCATCGTATCTTCTTCTGCTAGCCCAGTGCGGTATTCCCCGTTTTTCGTTTCGCCGTCCCAAACCCGTCTTCACACGTGGGCTTTTGCAACAACTTCCCTTTCAAAACGATTCGTTCGATTTCATCATTTGCCTATTCAGCAGTTTTGGGTATGGAGAATGCGAGGACGATAATCTGACGGTCATGAGTGAATTTGCCCGCGTTCTTCGTCCGGGCGGCAAGGTTCTTATCGATGTGATGAACCGGCATTTTATTGTTCCCCGCCTCAATCCGGTTTTTGAATCAGTTCAATCCAATCTCTGCGTGCGGGAAGAACGTACGATCACCGACAACGGCCGCCGTCTTCAAAATTGCATCCAGGTGCAGGATAAAGACGGAAACAAACGGATTTATTATTACCGGCCCTGGCTGTTCAACGGGTGGGAACTTTCCTGGCTGGCGGCGCGCGCCGGTCTGAAATCCATGGCCATTTATGGCAATTTTTACGCGGAAGAATACCAGGATACCAGTGAACGCGCCATGATGGTGGCCGTCAAACCGATGATCCCGGATTCCCCATGATTTCCCCAGTAACGGCTCTCTTTTGCGGCGAAGGTTGGCGATATGGCCGGGGTTTCGGAATCCGCCTCTCCGCCGGACAATGGATTCAGGCGCATACTCTCGACGAAGTGATTCCCGCTTTGGCGGAAGTGGAAGATCGTACCAGCCGGGGATTCATTGCGTTCGGTTTTATTGCTTACGAAGCGGCGGGTGCGTTCAGCCTGCCCGTTCTCTCTTCGCATTCTCAAAAAATCCCGCTGGTATGGTTTGGTTTTTGTTCTCCCAATCAAATAGAACGTCTATCTCTTCGCGATCTGATCAATGAGAATCCTACCATAATGCCAACGGTAGAAACCTCTCTTCCGATCTCCGCCGATGCCTTTTCAGAAATAATCCGGCAGATCAAGCAATTCATCGCTCGGGGCGATACCTATCAGGTGAATTTCACGTTGCGCGCCTGCCTCCAATCCTCTCATTCCGGTCTCCCTCTCTTTTCTCACCTTTACCGATCTCAACCGGTTCCTTTCGCGGCTTTTCTGCAAACAGACTCGTGGGAGATTCATTCCCTTTCTCCGGAACTGTTTCTTCGCAAAGAAGGCGAGTGGATTTCCTCGCGTCCTATGAAAGGCACTTCGGCTCGCGGACTCACTCCGGAAGAGGATCGATTTCATGCACGGTGCTTATATGAAAGCGAGAAAGACCGGGCGGAAAATATAATGATTCTGGATATGGTGCGAAACGACCTGGGACGTCTATGCCGTCATGGCCGGGTTTGGGCCGAGGATATCTGCCGGGTGGAGCGGTATTCTTCTCTTTTTCAGATGACCAGCCTGGTTCGTGGACAACTCCTGGAGAATCCCGGTTTGATAAGTATCCTCGCCGCCACGTTTCCCGCTGCATCCATCACCGGCGCTCCCAAACACCGTACTATGGAATTGATTCGCGAACTGGAAGACGGCACGCGCAACGTATATTGCGGTTCGGTGGGAATCGTTTATCCCCAGGGCGATTTTATCTTCAATGTGGCGATCCGAACGCTTTATGGACAAAATGGGCATTATACATTAGGCGCGGGAGGAGGCATTGTCTGGGATTCCATCGCCGATAAGGAATATAAGGAAATTGAAAATAAGATGGCGTTCGTTCGATTGGCCATCCCGGAATTTGCTCTCCTCGAAACTCTGCGGTTGAATCCGAACGGGCATTATGACTTTTTGGACGAACATCTCGAACGGCTTGGCTCCTCGGCGGAGTATTGGGATTTCCCCTTCAACCGGGAATCCATTCGAACAGCTCTGCTTCGATTCGCCGGAGAAATTGATCGAAAACTTGTGGCGGTTCGCCTGACAATGGACCGAAATGGGGACATTACGATCGCGCACCGGTCGATCGTAGATCCTCCCGAATTCATTCGCATTCGTTTCTCTCCACTCCCGATCGATTCGGGAAATCGCTTCTTCTACCATAAAACCACTCACCGCCAGCGGTATGACAAGGAACGAAGCGAAGGATTGGAAAAAGGATTTTTTGAGACTTTGTTTGTGAATGAGAATGGTCATGTTACAGAAGGAACGGTTACCAATCTGTTCTACCGGATCGGGGATCGGTGGTATACGCCCCCTATTTACGATGGTTTATTGCCCGGAATCTGGCGCGCGAATTGCATAAGTCGACTGAATGCGGCCGAACGTTCGATCGATCCTGCCGGTCTGTCTCGGGTGGACGAAGTAATTGTGGGTAACTCGGTTATCGGACAGGTGGTGGTTCAGGAAATCGTTTCATAACCGGCTGGGTGGAGGAACAGATTCCGCCGAGCAGTTTTTCTCCAATACTTTCCGGATAATAGTGAAAAATTCTTCGGAGGTAAAAGGTTTTTGGATGAAATGAATACCGTCGTCGATGATTCCACGGTGGGTAATAATGTCGGATGGATAACCCGACATGAACAGGCACTGAATGCCCGGTTTGATGGTATCGATCCGTTCTTTGAGTTCTTTGCCATTCATTTCCGGCATAACGACATCGGTTATCAGCAGATGAATCTCATCGGGATAATGAGAAACTAATTCCAACGCTTCCGTGGGGCCATGAGCCGGCAGGACTCGATATCCGCCTTTTTCCAGGATATCTTTCCCCATCCGCATGATCATTTCCTCATCCTCCACAAGAAGAATGGTTTCCGTACCTTTCTTTGGATTCGATGAGGTAGGATCTGGCGGTGATTCAATATCGTTGGAATCATGCCGCGGAAAGTACAAATAAAATGTCGAACCAGCTCCCGGTTGGCTGGAAACCTGAATAAATCCCTGATTCTGTTCCATGATCCCATACACGGTTGCCAATCCCAATCCCGTTCCCTCTCCAACCCCTTTGGTAGTGAAAAATGGATCGAATATATTTTCCATTGTTTCTCGGTTCATTCCGATTCCCGTATCGTGAACGGTTAACAGGATGTACTTATGGGATATGGAATGATGGTTGGAGGAAGACGTATTGGGATCGAAAAACGGCAATGATGTTTCTATCGTGATCGTTCCTTGTTCGGATATTGCGTCGCGGGCGTTGACGACCAGGTTGGCCAGGATTTGATGGATCTGGGTTGGATCGATTTTCACAAATCCCAGATTGTTCCCCGGCTTCCAAACCAATTGGATATGTTCGCCAATCAGCCTCTGCAGCATGGTCTGCATGGAGGAAATGATCTCGTTCAAATCCAGCAGTTTGGGGCTGATCGACTGTTTCCGGGCAAACGCCAGCAATTGCCGGGTTAGGTCGGCCGACCGCTGAGCGGCTTTCAAGATTTCTTGCAGGTTGGAGTGATAGGGATCTCCGGGCTTCAATTGATCGAGTACCATCTCGGTATGGCCGATGATCACGCTCAGCATATTGTTGAAATCGTGCGCCACTCCTCCCGCCAATCGGCCCACAGATTCGATTTTTTGCGCTTGCCGCAACTGCTCTTCCAGTCTGGTTTTCTCCAGTTCTGCTTGTTTCCGATCTGTTATATCCCGGGATACGTTGAGTATCCTTCCTTCCCCTCCAATACGGGAATTTCTCAGAGACATTTCAATCCAAAATAAGGTTCCATTCTTTTTTCGGGCATGCCATTCAAATACGGCCAGTCCTTCGGTTAGAACTTTTTGAATGTACGCCTCGGCTTCTTTCTGGGTATAAGGCGGTTCGTTCAAACTGAGTTCGCTGATTGTACGATTCAGCATTTCTATCTTGCGGGAATATCCAAACATGCGCAGCATGGGTTCGTTGACATCCAGAATACGGCCGGTGGCCGAGTCGTGAATGAGGATCGCTTCATTGATGGAATTGAAAATCTCCCGGTAATTTTGCTCGCTCTCTTGTAACGCTTTCTCCGCTTTGAGGCGCGCTTCCTGATCGAGAAAGAGGAGACAGACCAACAGAGTGGCTGCTGGATAGATCG
Organism: uncultured bacterium; assembly: GCA_964520565.1. Lineage (GTDB taxonomy): Bacteria > Hinthialibacterota > Hinthialibacteria > Hinthialibacterales > Hinthialibacteraceae > CAZFOX01. The sequence goes on from CAZFOX010000213.1 coordinate 6,954, forward strand.
TTAAAACGGGGAATACAATAATCTGGAACACTTCCCTGGATGCGCCCCCCTGAATCGTGGCGCTCAATGCAACCATGATCACATGAACCAGGAATCCAAAGCCCAGTAAGGAGAGTGGATGTTCCAAAACCGTATACTTGCGGCGCAGATAATGAAATAGAATCCCCACACATACCGATTCGGTTATGACGCTCACTCCCATGATAGCCCCGGCCCCTCCCAGCCAGGCGCGATAAGCGGCACAGATCGCACCCGCAATACAACCTGGAATGGGACCGCCAAAAAAACCCGCTATGCTCAGAACGATTGAGCGGCCATCGAAAATAATCCCCGGCATCAGACGAAGCGGGGTCATCATTCCTATCACACCCACGCTTCCAAAAAGCAATCCGGATAGGATGGGATAGATTATCGTTCCTGTCCTTCTTCGGCGCATGATCTGGCTATGCACGACGCTCAGCGCAACCAAAAGAGCGATATTCTGGATCAGGGTTAGAAATATCACCGGCCGAATTCCTTTCCGGAATGCCTGGACGATAAATAAATTGTATACCCCAAAATAGCAAAGAAATATAATAAACTTAGTGATAATAGTATATTATTATTTTTCTTTTATACTTAAATTTATACTTATTGTAATAAAATATTATAGATTAACAAAGGGGGTAATAGTTTCAATTCCGAGTATCTGCATAATGGCTCAATCATTCTGTTCTTCTCATCTCAAGGGGATGAAAGATAATAGTCAGCGGGCAATGCACCAAGTAACCTTTCAACGTTG
>CAZFOX010000214.1:0-7637 GCA_964520565.1 uncultured bacterium
GTTCCCCCCTCCTTGCACTATACACCCCCCCCAGTTTTGTTCTACGATATGGGTTACGCTTCGAGCGTGAAAAAGGGGATGGTGTGTCTTCATGCCGATTCCCGAAACTGGGTTGGAGGATCATTATGGCATCCAAAGAAGAGATGAAACAATTGTTGGCGCGGCCGATGTCCCTCGCGCCGAATACCTACCTGCACTTTTACAACGGCGGCAAGTGCCGCGCGAAATTCATGGGCGAATCCAATCCCCAGGACGATTTCCGCTCCGAGGAATGGATTTTTTCCACCAACCGCGCCGTAACGCCAGGACGCGACAATCCCCCCGACAAGGGAATCAGCCGCGTTCAACTGCCCAATGGAGAAACCGTTTTGTTGACCGATATCCTCGAGGCGTTTCCCGAGGAGACGCTGGGTAAAAAGCATTTCGATAAATTCGGCGCGAAACTGGGCGTTCTGCTCAAGATTTTCGACGTAGGCGATGGAGCACACATCCCCGTGCATTGGCATCCCTCTCCGGCATTTTCCAAGAAACACCTGAAAAGCGACTTCGGGAAGAACGAGGCCTGGATCGTCATCGACACCCGCCCCGGCGCGAAAGCCTGGGTCGGCTTCAAGGAAGATGTGCCCCTGGCCACCTTTAAAAAATGGATGGATGCGCAGGATGTCGAGACCATGCGCAAGCACATGCACGTCATCGAACCCAAGATCGGCGACGTGATCTTTCTGACCGACGGCTGGGTGCATTCGCTCGGTTCGGGGCTCTGCATTCTCGAACCCCAAGAACCCACCGATTGGAATATCCTGGCCGAATGGGAAGGTTACCCCTACGCCAAGGAAGACGCCGCCTGCGGTCTCGATTGGGACACCGGCCTGCAAGCCGCCCGCTTCGAAGCCATGCCCGAGGATTACCTGAACAATTATGTCAAACGTACCCCGAAGATCGTCCGCGAAGAGGATGGCAGCGTAGTCGAGCAGCTAGTTCCCGACGAAGCCAAGAAATACTTCTGGGTCGAGCGGCTGAAAGTCGGGAAGAAATTGACCATGCCCGACGGTTTGGGATTCCATTGCCTGGTTCCGCTGGCGGGTCAGGGAAAACTCGTGGGGCCGTTCGGCGAACTGGAAATCAAAAAGAGCACGTCGGTCTTCGTTCCCACCTGCCTGCCGGGATACAAGATCGTCAATACCGGCCAGGAAAAGTTAGAAGTGATCGCCTGCTATCCGCCGGAACTCTAACACGAATCGATGTCCGCATGGCGGGATTGCGCCCGCCATGCGTCATTCTCTCTCCCCCCGGGAGAGAGAAACGTAGTCAGATATTAAGGCGTTATGGGAGATGGAAAAATAGTTAACACTGGAGGAATGGGAAACATGACCGCAAAACTCTCGATTGGCTCGTGGGCGTACGCCTTCGGACCCTACCAGGATAACCCGATTCCGTTCGACACTGTCGTGCGCACGCTGGGGAAATACGGTTACGATGGCGTGGAGATCGGCGCATTCAAACCGCACGTCCATCCCGACGATTACCCCATGAAGGCGGATCGCGAAAAAATCCGCAATCTGATTAAGGCCAACGGTTTGGAAGTCTCCGGTCTGGCCGCCGACTTCTGGACCTATCCAGGACCGGGAACCGATGAAGCTCACAAAGGCGATCTCTATCTCAAAATTTTCAAAAAGAATATCCAACTCTGCCTGGATCTAGGCTCACCCGGTATCCGCGTCGATACGGTCAATGGGCCGGATGGTATTCCCGGCGTCGACGAAAAGACCGCCAAAAAACGCATCGCCGAGATGTGGAAACAATGCGCCGAACTCGCGCAGGATTTCGGCGTGAAACTGGTGTGGGAATTCGAGCCGGGATTCTTCATCAACAAACCCAGCGAGGTCGTGCAAATGGTCGACGATGTGAATCACCCGAATTTCTCGGTGTTGTTCGATACCTGCCACGCCTACATGGTTTCTGTCTTAGGTTCTCGCCAGCCCGGCGCGAAAGAAACCCTGAAGGGCGGCGTCGCCGAGTTCGCCCGTATGCTAAAAGGCAAGATCGGCCATATCCATTTGATCGATTCGGACGGAACGCTGCACAATAATGAAACCAGCACCCACCGCCCGTTCGGCGAAGGCAAGATCGACTTCGACGAGGCTCTTTCCGCCATCGTGAAAGACGCCGAGTTCACCGGCAAGTGGTGGACGATCGATCTCTGTTTCTGGCCCGAAGCCTGGGACGTAACGCTCAATGCCAAGAAATTCCTAAAACCCTACATGGAAAAATACGGCTGAGCGTTAGAGAAAAAACTCAGGAGGGCGAACCTCCTGGTGAGCCTAAAACAACCAGGAGGGCGAGGCTCCCACCGAGCCGCCGATCTTTAGAATCGCAGAGTGGGGCGAGCAAAGCGAGTCCCACCGCAAATCCCCTCTCCCCCCGGGAGAGGGCCAGGGTGAGGGCAAACACGTATTCCCCCACCGAACGACAAATCCAAGGGAGAACTCATCATGGCTACAATGGCCGCTCAAGTTTTTTACGAACCCAAGAAAATGGAAATGAAAAAGATAGACGTGCCCGTTCCGAGCGCGGAACAGATTCTCGTCCGCGTGAAAGCCTGCGGAATCTGCGGCTCGGACGTGGCCTATTATTACGGCATGAGTTCGCTGGAAACGCCGGACGGCAAGGGCCCGTTGATTCTTGGACACGAATTCACGGGAGAGGTTGTCGATGTGGGCGCGATCCCCGAAAAACTGGGACTCTTTAAGAAGGGCGACCGCGTGGTACTCGATCCCGTGCAGTACTGCAATGCCTGCGAGGTCTGCAAAAAGGCCATGCCCAACCTCTGCGAAAAGAAGGCGGTGCTGGGCGTTTCGGTCAACGGCGGCTTTGCCGAATACTGCCTCTCGCATTACACCGGCGTCCACATGATTCCCGACGGCGTCAGCTACGAAGAGGCAGCCATGACCGAACCGTTGGCCTGCGCGACCTACGGCGTTTCCAAGATGGAGATCAAACTGGGCGATTTCGCCATTGTTTTCGGCGCGGGCGCTATTGGAACGATGATGATGCAGCTGGCTAAATCGAGCGGCGCGGGCAAGGTGCTGGCCGTCGATACGGTCGATTACCGCCTCGACATCGCCAAAAAACTAGGTGTCGATTACGTCTATAATGTCGCCGCCCAGGATTCCCCCTACTACACCGCCGATCTCAAGAAGACCGTACAGGAACTGACCGGCGGGCGTTTCGCCGACGCCTGCATCTGCGCCACCGGCGCGGTTCCCGCCATGGAACAGGCTTTTCAGGTCACGGGACGCCGGGCGCGGATCGTGTATTTTGGATTGCCTGCCGACGACGCGGTGGTGCGCATTCCGGCGCTGCAATCGATCTTCTGGGATAAAACGATCCGCTTCTCGTGGCTGGCCCCGTATACCTGGCCGACAGCCCTCCAGGCCATCGCCAACAAACTGGTCAAACTCGACCATATCCGCTCGCACGAACTGGCCCTCGACAACCTGATCGACGGCCTCGCCAAGGTTAAGGAACAAAAAGACAACCCCATGAAGGTGGTAATTAAACCGTAAGGATATTCAAAAACTCTCCCCCGTTTACCTTATCTTCAAATATCCCCTCTTCCCTCGGGAGTGGGGTAGGGTGAGAGGAAAAATAAATTGAAGTTGTTTGAATCCCCAGGAAAATATCGATCGCCTGGGGATTCTTTTATTGAAACATTTGATTGACATATGAAATATTAAAATAATAATGTTGTTGTTTTCGATACGGAAAAAGAAAAGGAGGATCATTCTGTGCCCATCGTATTGCGTATTCGTGGGTATCGGTTTTGGTTCTATTCCGCAGACCTTTCCGAACCGCCTCACGTTCATGTTGGAAAAGAAAACAAGGAAGCGAAGTATTGGGTGAAGTCTATTCGATTGGCGAACTCGAGAGGATTTCGAGAGCAGGAGTTAAACGAAATCGAGAAAATACTGCTGGAATATCAACAGGACATTTTACGAGTGTAGAGATTGGAGCAAGAGAAACGTGAACGCCGTCAAAGTTAGAATTCAATTACACGAATCCGATGAATCGGTCATTCCAATCATGATTCCCAAACTGGAAGACGTACGGGCATTCGCTACTCAATTACACATAGAAGGCAAACCCTGGCAAGGAGAAGCCTTCGGCTGGCGGGCGGAATACAATCCCGAACGCTCCGAACCGCCTCTCGATTCCCGAATGACCTTCACCCCGGCCGATTTCTGCATTGGAGAAAGCGGTCTGTGGTTTTTCTCTCTCCTCTGGGAAGACGGCAAAGACGCAGCTCCGCAGGGATTTGTAGACGACAGGAAAATTGTTAAAGAATCAAATATATACTGATTCCTTTCAGTGAACAAAATTCATTTATAGGCGTCTTTTCTGGGAAGGATTTTTAATATACGGATTGTTCCAGTCTTAGAAATGAGATTCACGATTACCCGCCATCGTCCAGATCGAATCCGCCATTCATTATTTCTACCGCCTAATTTGGAGAAATCGACTAAACTCGGGTTACGGCACAAATCATCCAACGAACGATCCGATCCCGTTCGTTTTCAGGTAATGTATCTAGTACGCGTTTGGCCGATGCTGTGATTTCTATTTCCCAGGGCATGGATGTTTTTTCAATATCTCCTCGAACACAACGTCCGCAGGATACACTTCCCCCCGCTCGACTTCCTCATAGGCCTCCGCAATCATTTTTTTTCTTCATCCGTAAACGGTTCGTCTACCTCGGGCGCATCCAAAAAAGCCCGCAGCACTGGATCGTGTTTGGCCATCAGTTCCATCAGTGCCTTTTCGGCGTTTTCGAATTCCTCTTCGGGAAGACGGTCGATCAGTTGTTTCAGATCGTCTTTCATGATAAAACCCTCTTCGAGATTTCTTACTACTCATTATAGAACAAAGAAACACATTCCCCAATATTTTCTTTCGCACAGTCTAACCGCCTAGGTGGGATCAAAAACGATTAAATTATTTATTAAGTCCAATCGTTCATTCAAACGATTTCGCCTTGGGAGCGCGGTCTTTTTGGTATTTCTCGTATGACTCCTTCAGGAAGGGATTGTTGGGATCGGCCATCATCGCTTTGGCGAATTTTTCCTCCGCTTCTTTCCATTGGCTCGTATCGGAATAGCAGAGTGCCAGATACGTCCAGGCGGTAGCCCAGGAGGGGCGCTGCTCGACGACTTTTTCCAAGACCTTGGCCGCCTGCGCAATGTGTTTCTTATCACGCAGGACAAGTGCAACCCGATAGGCTTCATCGGCGGAAAGAGGGATCAGCCGCGCCAGGATACGATCGAACTCGGATGGATTATCCAAGGAGTAATACAGGTTCTCTGCCAGAAGATAGGGATCGTCGGGGATGAGAGTCAGAGTAAAGGCCAGCAGGTCTTTGCAGCGGTCGTTGTAATCGTTCTCCAGCAATCGCCGAATCCACGCCTTCAGGGCGGGCGCCTGCTGAGTCGTACTATTCCATGTGTGGAAACGTTCGAGCCACCAACTCGGATCCGCCGCGCCAATCAGGGTTTTATCGACGTTTTCCTGCCATTCCTGGGGTATGAAGAGCTGCAGGGGGGCGGTGTATTCGAGGCGGAGGTTGATATCCGTATTCAGAAAGGTCTGTTTTTCCGACTCGATGAAACGACGAATGGTATCTTCGGGCATCAAGTAATTCTTAAGCAACAGGGTAGCGACGTCTTTCGTATTGAAGAGAACTTCCAAATCCTCCGAGACGGCGGGCGATTCATCCACTAACTTTTGCGCGGCGCGTAATTCATCCAATCCGGGAATCAGAGACCTCTCGCTGGCGAGCAGTAGAGTATCGCTGCTGGATATGCGGATCAGGGCACAATGAGGGAACACCTCCAGAAGGGTGCGGGCGATCAGCGTGTATTCAGCGCTGGTGAAGTTATAAGTGTGAATCCATTGGGTGAAGATTCCACCTGGCCGCAGATGGCGCTGCGCTTCCCGATAGAACTCTTTGGTGAACAAGTTCGAGATGCCCGCCATCCAGGGGTTGGAAGGTTCGGAGAGAATCATGTCGAAGGTTTCGCGGCATCCTTCCAGGTAGATACGCCCATCGTCCAAAATCAGCCGGAAATTACGGGAGCGTTCCGGTTGGTGGTTGACATGCGAGAAATGAACGCCTGCTTCCACGACCGCCGGTTCGATCTCACAACAGGTCACGCGCGTGTTGGGAAACATCAGGCTGGCCCCGGCCGTGGTGCCGCTGCCGTAGCCGATCACCAAAACATCGCGCGCCTCGGGATGAAAAAGACGGGGGTAATAAGCCAATCCCATCTGCATGGGCATATCGCCGGTATCGCCCGCATCCACTTTCCCGTTGACCCGCAGGTGGCGATTGACGTCCGATTCCAGCACCATGACATTGCAGGAGGTTCCTTCCTTGAAATAGAGAACAGTAAAAGCGGCGAGGATATCTTCAGAAGGAAGGTATCCATAGAGAAATTGCCCCATGTTGGTCAGTCGAGGGTCTTCGGTCCTGGAGACGGATGGTAGCAGAATCAGGGTTAAGCTAAGCGTTGGAACGAGGGCAATCCACGAGCGGCGCGAGTAAGGAAACACTAGCAGCAAGGAAAGGGCGTACAGCGTCATAGAAAGCGCCGTGGCGGAGGCCGTTCCCCAGACAGCGATTAGGGCGGTTGGGGTCAGGGCGGTTCCCAGAAGGCTTCCCGCAGTATTCCAGGTATAGATGTTGCCCACCACTGCGCCCACATCGCGCGTGCGTGAGCGGAGAAGATCGACGAATAGGGGGAACAGATACCCCATGCATAAAGTGGGGACCAGTTGCAGGGCCGCATTGACGCCGGTGGATATCAATCCATTCAGAATGGGATCGGAGCGCAGGCCTCGCATGAAGCCCACTGCCATGCCTAAATAGGGGATCAGGTATTTCCCCACCGCGATCGAGAGTACCAATATGCCGATCAATCCCGCCAGAACCCAGGGCAGTTGGCGAATGCGGCGTACTGTCCGGCTGTAAATCAGACTGCCGAGGCCAATCCCCAGAAGAAAAACAAACAGCATGGAAGAGAACGCGTAGGTCGTGCCGCCCAGAATCACCGCCAGGTTACGTGTCCAAACCATCTGGAGGATCAGGGCGGCGCCTCCCGTCAGCGCCGAGGCCAGGTAAATCGCTCGATGAGAGAATCCGGCAGCGGCATCGGAGGGCATGGCGGGAAAAGGATCGTCATCAGGAATCGATTCCGTACCGGTATCCGGCAATTCTTTGGGAATCTGGCGAAGCAGAAGAAGAACCAGCAAAGCGATATAAAAATTGATTACGGCAGCGAGAGCGTTGGCGCCGATCATTCCCAGGCCGGGCAGTAGATAGAATCCGGCGAAAAACGCGCCGAACGCCGCGCCGAGCGTGTTGATTGCATACAACCAGCCGGTCGTTTCCCGGCTCCAGGGCTGTACGATCAGAAAGTGCTTCATCAGCAACGGCAGGGTTCCTCCCATCAGGATGCAGGGAGGGCCGATGACCAGGAAGGTCAAGAGAAAACGAACAGCGAACTGAAGCGCCAGGTAAGATTGCATCGCAGGATAAATCGAGGCGGATATCCAACGTAAAACGACGATTTCATAAGGAATCA
>CAZFOX010000215.1:0-7623 GCA_964520565.1 uncultured bacterium
GAATTTTATGAAGCGCAACCAGGCACGGAAGCCGCGCCGAAAGTCGATTTCGGCGGCGGTCAAAAGGCCCAATAAATCCTGAGAATGAACAACAGAGAAAAAGAACGGAGCGTGATGATCACACTCCGTTCTATCTATAAATCCATTTCGGCGACGGCTTCAGTTTCCACCTTCCCGCCGCGTAATTTGTGGCGGAGAAAAGCGGTAATGTAGTCGTGCAAATCCCCGTCCATCACGTTTTGGATATCGCCCCGTTCGTAGCCGGTGCGGTGATCCTTGATCAGGTTATAGGGATGAAAAACGTATGAGCGGATCTGGTTGCCCCAGGCGATTTCCCGTTTTTCTCCCGATAACTCTTCCACTTTTTCCGCATGGGCGGCCTGCATCATTTCGTACAGGCGGGCGGTTAAAATTTTCATGGCCACCATGCGGTTCTGGCGTTGCGATCGTTCGTTTTGGCATGAGACCACAATCCCCGTCGGCAGATGGGTGATGCGAATGGCGGAGTCGGTGGTGTTGACGTGTTGTCCACCCTTTCCCGACGAGCGGTATGTATCTACGCGCAAATCCTTCTCGTCGATATCCACCTCGATGCTTTCGTCAATGTCCGGCATGATGTGCACGGCGGCGAAGGAGGTATGCCGCCGTGAATTGGCGTCGAAGGGTGAAATCCGCACCAGCCGGTGAATGCCGCTCTCCGCGTGCATGTATCCATAAGCGTATTCGCCTATCACATGGATGGTGGCGTTCTTAATGCCTGCTTCCTCCCCGTCCTGATAGTCGAGAACTTCCGCTTTCCAACCCATACGTTCGAAATAACGCATATACATTCGGAATAACATCGAAGCCCAGTCGCACGACTCCGTACCTCCTGCTCCGGGATGAATATTGACAAAACAATTTCCCTGGTCGAGTTCTCCGCTCAACGTGCAGCGGAGTTCGTAATCTTCAAATTGCTCCTGCAATGAGTTGAATTCTTCCTGAAATTCCTCTTCGTGTCCGCTTTCTTCTTCCTCGCCGGCCATTTCCACCAGGAGGTACAGGTCAGATGTTCGAGAGTGGATCTGTTGGTATGCCTCTGTGATCCCTTTCAGCTGTTTGATCTTTTTTCCGTGTTCCTGGGCAACCTGGGGATTGTTCCAAAAACCGGGAGCGTTCATTTCCTCTTCGAGGCGGGTGATTTTTTTCTGCTTTCCGACAATGTCAAAGATGCCCTCCCAGCTCTTCGAGGCGTTCAAGTGTTTCTTTTACATTAGCGCGAATATCGTCATACATGGATTGAATCCTCTGTCATCGGCTAAATTTCTCTCTTTTCATTATTCCCACCGGGGAATCGATTCACAAGGTTCACTCGGATGGTATTTCGATGAAATTTAGACTTTTCAACTCTTTCCCCTTCATGTATTCTAACGTAACGGTAGCAATCATACTATTTGGATGTAATCGGCCAACGTCAATGGCTCTGCATATTTATCCCGTTACGATCCGTAGTGTCAGCCCACCTATCCAGTGTCTGCTTTCCCGGCCGACGACGGAATTCCGTTGTACGCATACCGTCATCTATTTTCATGGTCTCAACGGATCGCGGAATCAGATTTTTCAGGATCGCTACATGGAATTTGCTCTCACCATGCAGGAAATGGGCTGTAATCTGCTGTCGCTCGAACTCCCCTATCATGGCGAACGCCGTAAAGATAAAGACCTCCCTGCCGTTCAGAACATGTTGAAATCGATCGGCCACGAACAACTGAATCCCTTCGTCTGTATGATCGAGGATATTCAAAAAACCATCGATTTCATTGTGGAGAAGAAAATCACCCGCCCGGGCGAGATTGGGGTGGTGGGATTGGCGTGGGGAGCCGCCAATGCTTTATACGCCATGCGGAAAGAACGGCGTATCCGTTGTGGAGTCGTTTTATTGCCCGTTTGCAAAATCACCAATCTCGTCGAATTCCGCTCTCTGGAAGGACAACCGGTCGTTGAGGAATACGAGCCCTTGAATTATGTGGAAAAAATCGCACCCAAGCCTCTCCTCTTCGTAACCGGCGAAAATGACAACCGCGCCAATCCGGTTTATGCCAGCCAGTTATTCGAAAAACTGCGTCCCGAGTATGAAGCCGCGGGTGTTGCGGATAAATTGGCCTATACGATGCTGGCGGGTGTCGCACATGCCTACGATTCTCAGATGAGCGATCTGGCGAAGGAGTGGTTTGGAAAATATCTGGTGGGTGGAGAAGGCGGACCCTCGCTGGGGTAAGACGTGCTCTCTGATGAGGCCGGAAAGGGAGATTAGATCGCCTAGGCCACCGCCAGTTCTTCCAGTTTACGAGCCTGGCTGGCGCGATCTTTTTCGGTAAGGTGATCGACGAATAGGATGCCGTTCAGGTGATCGGTTTCATGCTGTATCACCCTCGCCAGAAGATCGGAGGCCGCCATTTCTTTCTCCTCACCGGTTTCGGGATCGTTAAACTTTAGGTGAATCGATTTAGCGCGAACCACTTCGCCCTCCACACCGGGTATGGAGAGGCATCCCTCGTTCATGATCTCGGTTTCTTCGCTTTTCCAGACGATCCGTGGGTTGACAAAAGCGAATCGGCCGTTTTCTTCCTGGGTGTCTACCACAATCAGCTTCTTGAGAATGCCGACCTGAGGAGCGGCCAGACCGATTCCATTTTCTTCATACATCGTGTGGAACATGTCTTGAATCAGTTTTTCTAATCGTTTGTCGAAGGTTTTGATGACACGTGTCTTTTTGCGAAGCGTTTCGTCGCCATAGAGGGTAAGCCGAAGTTTCGCCATGAGGATGCTCCAGGATCGGTTGCCGCGCTCGACGGAGCGCTTTCGGACCGGCCTGCTCCCGCCAGCCGCTCTACTCGGTAGTATATTATTTCTAAACCGGTAATCAAGCATGCAAGATTCTATTAAGGCGATTCTGCGAGTTTATCTCTCAGAATACGTTTGGAGCCTTGATAGAATTTGCAAATACCTGAATTTCAAATATCTTTGGCAAGTTTTTATTATCGATTTCTCCGGTGTAAAAAAGGAAAGAAATTTATCTTTACTGAGGAAGAACATCACGGTTTAATTCAAAAATTACTCTTGGGATATTTGAGATTCAGGTTTCGGTATATTTTTTCAAGGCTTAAAATGTGCTCTGGGAGAGGAATTCGCAGAAGCGCCTTGAAAGAATCTACAATTCCCGGGTTCGTCGAATGGAGGCAGGGCCGTGGAGCCTTTCAGCAAGACAGTGGCCGTATTTGGGAGTTCGGCCATCAATCAGGACAGCGATGCGGCGTTAGAGGCCGAACGCCTGGGGCGGCTGTTGGCGGAAGCTAATTTGAAAATCTGTAACGGGGGGTACATGGGGGTTATGGAAGCCTGCAGCCGGGGCGCACGGGGGGCCAATGGCCAGATCACCGGTGTGGTCTGTTCCGCGTTCTCTCGCCGCCAGCCCAATCCCTATCTCACCGGGATCGTCGAAGCCCGCGACCTGCCGGATCGTATCGCCACACTCATGCGCATGGCCGACGCCTATATCGTCCTGGATGGCAACATTGGCACACTGGCGGAACTCTTCGTGGCCTGGAATGTAGTCGCCACCGGGTGGAATAGGCCGGTGCTGGTAGTCGGCGAGGGTCTGAAACAGGCGCTCCACGGTTTACAACCCTACACGGAAATCCGTGAAGAACAACTTAGGATGCTAACGTTTGTGAAAGATGTCGACGAGGCTGTGGCGTGGTTGAATAAGTATTTTCAAATTTAATTCATACAGGATTAATAGTGATATCCTGAAAAATAATACACATTTCTTCCGATCGAGAAAGGAATTACTCAAATGCATTCAAAAATCATCTTTCTTTCCCTGCTGGCATGTTGTTCGTTGACCGTCGCGGCGGAAGAAAAATGCGAATTCCCCCGGTCGTTTGTCCCTCAAAACATCGACCTCGGCGACTGGTCAGAGATCGAACCGTTTTTTCAGAAACTGCTCGACCGACCCATCGAAACGGCTGCCGAGCTGGAAAAATGGCTGCTTGACCGCAGCGAACTTCTGGCTTGCATCGGTGAGGAAGGAATACGCCGTTACGTCAATATGACGTGCCATACCGACGATCCGCAACTGGAGAAGAAATACACTTTCTTTGTGGAGGAAATCGAACCGAAACTTAAGCCGCAGGTACAAAAACTCAACCAGAAATATTACGACTGCCCGGCACGGGCGTTGTTGGATAAAACCCGTTACGCCGTCTTCAACCGAAATGTCGAAACCGATATCGAACTGTTCCGCGAGGAAAATATCCCCCTCCAGACAGAAGACACTCTATTGCGGCAAAAATACCAGAAGATCAACGGGGCCATGACTGCGGAGATGGATGGAGTAGAAAAAACCCTGCAACAACTGGAAGCCACGCTGGAAGAAACCGACCGCAACCGCCGCCAGGAAGCCTGGGAAAAGATTGTCAACCGCCGCCTGCAGGATCGCGAAGCGATGGACGAAATCTACGACCGTATGGTCGAACTTCGAACGGCCATCGCCAGGAACGCCGGTTTCGAAAACTACCGCGATTACATGTTCCGCAGTATGAAACGCTTCGATTATACGCCACGGAATTGCGAGGAGTTTCACGCCGCCATTGAAAAATGGGTGGTTCCACTCTCGCGTAAACTGGCCCAGAAAAGGCAGGAGGTTCTGAGGGTGGATCGCCTTCGCCCGTGGGATTTGGAGGTCGATCCCAAGGGACGCGCTCCCCTGACACCGTTCAAAACCGGCCAGGAATTGAAGGCCGGAGTTCGTACAATTTTGGAAAAGGTGAATCCCACTCTCGCCGCCTTGTTTGAAGATATGGATCGAAGGGGAAACCTGGATTTGGAGAGCCGCAAGGGTAAAGCGCCGGGTGGATATTGCATCGGTTTTCCCGAAATACGCCAGCCCTTTATCTTCATGAACGCCGCCGGAACCTTCGACGATGTCAACACTCTGTTACACGAATCGGGACACGCCGCCCACGACCGCGCCAGCCGCATGGATCCTCTTCTTGAATATCGCATGGAGGGTCCCATGGAGTTCGCCGAAGTGGCGTCCATGTCGATGGAACTGTTCGGTAGCCCCTTCCTCGAGGTTTTCTTTACTCCGAAAGAGGCAAATCGCGCCCGATTCAAACTGCTGGAAGGAATCATCCATTTTCTGCCCTGGATGGCGCGCGTAGACGCCTTCCAACATTGGGTATACACCCACCCCAATCATACCCGGCAGGAACGAACTACGGTGTGGCTCGATCTGGAAAGCCGTTTCGACGCCCGCGCCGATTGGAGCGGCTACGAGGCGGCGCGGGAAGCCGAATGGCACCGGAAGCTCCACTTCTTCGAAGTGCCCTTCTATTACGTCGAATATGGTATCGCTCAGTTAGGTGCGCTGCAGTTATGGAATAATTATAAAAAAGAACCCCAAAAAGCGGTTGAGGATTATCTGGCCGGATTGTCCCTCGGCAACTCGCGCCCCCTTCCCGAGCTCTTCAAAACCGCCGGGGCGAAGTTCGATTTCAGCGAGAATACCATCCGCCCGCTGATGGTTATGCTGGAAGAAGAATTGGATAAACTGGAGGAGTAGAGTACTCTCCCTACTTGATTTCTAACATGCGGTTGATCGAAACCAGCGCTCTCTCGGCCACAACCGGATCGACGGACACTTCGTAAACCTCATGCCGCAGGCTGTGCAGAATCTTTTCCAGAGTGATCTTGCGCATGTGCTGGCAGAAGAGGCTGCACGATTTCACGAACTCGACGGAGGGATACTCAATCGCCAGATTGGCCGCCATCTCGCATTCGGTGGCCAGGTAGACGCGCCGCAGTTCGGGGTGATCTTTCAGGTATTTGGCCATCTGCGTCGTGCTGCCGTGGTAGTCGGCTTCTTCGAGCACTTCCGGCGGGCATTCCCAATGCGCCAGCACGGCGGCGTCCGGGCCGCCTTTGGGGATATCGTACTGAGCGCGGATATCGCGTAGCATCGCGGCAGTGAACTTCTCGTGCACTTCGCAGGCCGCGAAGCGGTCGTCTTCCTTGCCGGGATAGATCACCTCGATGCCGTCTTTTTCCAGATCGTGCTGCAGGTTGGCCCCCATCAGCGAGTCGGGGAAAAAAATTACCCGTTGCGTCCCGAATTCCCGCGCCGCATGGCGGCTGACCTTGTCGCAATTGGCGGACGTGCAGCAGTAATCGCTTTCCGCTTTCACATCGGCGTAACTGTTGATGTAGGTCACCACCGGCGATCCGGGATACCGGCGTTTGTAGGCTTTGACATCCTCGGCGGTGAAGGGTTCGGCGAGGCTGCACCCGGCTTCCAAGTCGGCAATGAGAACCTTCTTTTCCGGATTGAGAATCTTGGCGGTTTCGGCCATGAAGCGTACGCCGTCGAAGAGGATGATGGGTTTATCGGTTTCGGCCGCGCGCCGGGCGAGGCCGAGCGAATCGCCCCGCTCCCGTTCGCCCGATAACAGATAAATCAGGGGTTCCATATAATTATGGCCCAGAATCAGGACGTTCTTTTCTTCCCGCAGGCGCAGGATTTCCTCGATCGTGTCCCGCTTGGCCTGAAAATCGAGATGCTGATCGGGCGCGTTGTGCAGTACCTGCTCCATCCGCTCCAATTGCCCGCCGATCACTTCGGAAACGCTCATGATACCTCTCTCATCCTCGTAACGCTTGGCCGAGTCTTCATTCCCGCCACCTCTTCGGCCTGATTAAAAAACAAACGCCATTCACAGTATACACGGCGCCTACGACCGATCAGAAGGGGAGAAGGAAGGGGGGGGGGATTCGCATCGAACGCCCAAAGCATCGTTCGTGATTTTGATACTTTCACCACAAGAACCACGCATCGATATCCGTTTTACTTGGGGTTGGGGTTGGGATAGGTACAGAAGAAATATTTTTAAATAGGATTAATTGCCTGTTAAAATCATCCAAGAACGCCACATCCTCAACGCCATCATAATCGAAATCGAGCGTTCGCAAGATCAAAGAACCAAGTCCGCTTTTCCGATCTGTTAAAAAAGTGACGACATCCTTGAATTCTCCAATATTGTTACCACAGATCACACTTAATTCTTCGAAACTATCGCCGCCGCTTTTTTGCCGGCTTACTACAAGTATCTCCTTTTGCCCATCTAAATCCAAATCGACAATAATCAGGTCATCGTGAATCGAGCGATTTCCTAAATCCCCGATGATCGATTGTATTATATCTGTCGCATCCATTCGTAAAAAACGGATCGTTCCGTCAAAGGGGACAATGATTAAATCTTCAACTGCGTCGTTATTGGCATCGCTTCGAGAAAAAGATTCCATCACATTACCTAATATCGTTTCTTCGAAGGAAAATTCAGACCATTTCGTAAATGAATTTTCACTTGTGGGTTTAAAAAACATGACTTTTGGATTGTGGCCTGTATATATAGCCAGTTCCATGTCTGCATTGTAATCTATGTTTATAAAATCGATTGCTTGAATATCCTGATTAACAAAGTTATTCAGAATGATTCGGTTCTTTTTTATCAGATTTCCTCTCTCATCAAAGTGATATTTTTGAATCGCAGAGAAGAATTGGTTTTCATCGGGTTCGATCAGGTA
>CAZFOX010000216.1:0-7617 GCA_964520565.1 uncultured bacterium
CGGTCTAAAAAGAATCTGGATAACATACCAATCCTCCGTTACTTTGCATCTGCGGCCGGTTGGGGCGATTTCTCAGGTTCAATTTCTACTTTTCGGTCAGTTTCCAAAGAAACGACCTTCACAGTATTGCCAGGGCGCACTTTATGCTGGCCTTCGATGACGACGCGATCTCCGGCGGCAAGGCCCGACTCCACGAGCCACTTGTCGCCGATGGCGCGATCGAGAACAAGCGTACGCTGCTCGATCGTATTATCCGCTTTCACGAGGAGCACGGTCGGATTTCCTTTCGGATCGCGGGTGACGGCCTGCTGCGGAACCAGAATCGCCTGCTCGTTTGCTCCTTCTTTGAGAATGGCGCGCACGAACATGCCCGGTAACAGAATGCCGTCGGGATTGGGAAAAACAATCCGCAAAATAGAAGAACCCGTTGTGGGATCGACTGTGATATCGCGAAATTGCAGGATTCCTTCCTGGGAATACGGCGTGCCGTCTTCGAGAAGAAGTTGGATACTTTGATGGTTCAATCCTTCCTGATTCAACTGGCCGCCTTCCAACAATCGCCGGATACGCAGAAGTTCCGTCGTGGATTGAGGTACATCCACGTAAATGGGATCGATTTGTTGAATCGTCGCCAACGCCGCGGGCTGATAAGCCATCGCCAACGCCCCTTGCGTGACATTCGATTTGCCGATCCGTCCCGTAATGGGGGCGGTAATTTTCGTATAACCCAGATTGATGCGCGCGGCCTTCAACGCCGCTTCCGCCTGCTGGATGGCCGCTTCCGCCGCCGCCACCGCTTCCCGGTCGCTTACGACCTGCGCTTCGGCGGCCCGGAGAGACGCTTCGGCCACTTCGGCTTCGGTCACCGCCTGATCGCGCTGGAATGCGTTAACCGATTTTTCCTTAAAGAGATTCTCATACCGGTCGCGGTTGGTTAGGGCGAGTTTCAAAGTCGCTTTCTGCCGCTCCACACCGGCAAGGCTCGCCGCGAGCGCCGCACGTGCCCGATCGGCCGTCTTTTGCATGGCAGTCAGATTGGCTTGGGCGTTATCGAGTTCTGCCTGAAAAGGAGCGGGATCGATCTGATATAGTAATTCTCCGGCTTTGACGTCGGCGCCTTCCGTGAACGATCGTTCTTGAATCAGGCCATTCACCTGGGGCCGGATCTCCGCAATGAGATAGGCGGATGTCCGGCCGGGCAATTCAGTCGTCAACACGATGCGTTCGGATTGAATCGTTATAACACCGACTTCGGGTGTCGAGGCCGGCGGTGGTTCCTGGGGAGGTTCGCAACCGCTCCAAAAAAGAGAACTCGCTGAAATTGCCAAAACCGCCAAGAACCGAACTGCTCCATAGATGAATCCGTCGAGTCGCATCACGACCTCCATAAGTGTTCCCTATGCGGATCGAGCCGCATACGCATATGTGAAATCAAGGGGTAATAAGACCTTCAAAAAGAATATTCAAAATGACATTTGGATCTTCCGGGTAAGGATGGCGTTCCGGTTCTTCTAACCAGAGAAAAAGAAAGGCGTTAACCATATTATCGAGAGCGACCGCCAGATAATAAGGCTCGGCAATTTTTTTAAACCGGTTGTTCTGGATCCCCTGAGCAAAAATGGTGGCGAGTTTATCAATCGTCTCACAATATCTCTTGCGGAGTTCTCCATCCAGACTGGCTTTTACATTGTAACTCAACCCTCTGTTTTCCGTCAGATAAAGGCGTATTAATTTGAGATCGTTACGAAACAACTCGCCTTTGGCTCGGACGAAATGCCTCAATTTCCCCATTTCGTCATCCGGCTCATCCATCGCTCGCATGATGGTTTCATGGAAAATTTCCGAATGTTCTAAAAGAAGATTCTTATAGAGATGTTCTTTATTCTGAAAAAATTTATAAAGGGTGCCGATTGAGAATTCGGATTTTTCGGCGATCTCGTGCATGGATACGTTCTGAAATCCCTTCTGGGAAAAAAGATCGATCGCCGCGTCAAGGATTTGTTGCCGTTGCCATAATTTTTCTCTTTCACGCCGGGAGAGAACCTTACTTTCCATTCTAAACCCTTTTTCAATGTCTTGATGAAAAAATGAATTTAGTGTCAGATTATATAATCTAGCGTCACGCATCGAAGGGGCATTCATTAAGGTGGGATAAAATCCTTTTTCAGCAGAATAGATGCCAAGGGCGGCGTATTTTCCGTCCTTGCGATACTATTGGATCTCTAAATTGCTCTGGCAAGAAGAATCAACCCTCCTCTACTTTCCTGCTTCGATCCCGGCAGCGATTCTGGCTTCAATTTCCTGGCATAATTTCTCATATTGCACGGCCGAGGTTTGGTATTTGACCTTAAACGAAGGATAATCGCGGTCGAAATCCATCGCGTCGGTGATGGCCGACGAATTCGGAATGATCGTATTGAAAGGACGAGGCATACGGGAAAAAGACGGGTCGCCCGCATGGACTTTTTTAATCATCTCGATATGTTTCTTGACCTGCTTGCGAAACAGGGTCCACAACGTTCCCAGGCATTGAATACGGGTATAATTCTTCAGTTGCAAACGTTCCACCAATTCCATCGATCCTTCCACCGACAGGCGATCCGGCACGCAGGGGAGAATGTAATACTCGGCGCAACCAAGAAAGAATTGCACCTGCATGGCCAGAGACGGAGGCGAATCGATGAGGGTGAATTCGTACTGGCGGTTACACCACTGCATAAATCCCCGGCGCAGTTTATTGAATAGAAGAAGAAACTCCTCATTACTGCGGAATCCACGGCGCGCCTTGGCCATGTTCGTGGAAAAATCGTCAATACGGCGCGAACAGGGAATACAATCGAGATTCTTCCGAAGAGAGGTCACCCGGGTCGCTCCAGCGGCTATGTAGTGCGGGATGGCTTCCGGGGAATAGGAATCGGTAAGCATCAGGGCGAAAAGATCGTGCAAGGTTTTATGGCGCGCTTCAGCGTGTTCCATCGCCGCCCGTCCCAGCAGCAGTTCCCCCGCCATACATTGATGATCCCCATCCACCAGCAACACCCGGCGTCCTTGCGAGGCCAGGCATTCGGTCACTGCAACCGCATTGGTGGTTTTCCCGACGCCTCCCTTAAGATTTAAAAACAGAATCAGCGGCATTTGTTTCGACCCCTTCCCCTCCGGGCGAGAAAAACCGAACGCGCTATGATTTACAACTGCTTTAGCAAATCTTCCAGTTCATCCTGGCGTACGGGATGGAAAACGAACATCTCTCCCAATTGTTCGCGAATTTTTCGGCTGAATAGAAACCGGATGCCTTCGAGAGCGCTGTCCGCAAACTGAGCTTTTCCCGTTTCGAATTCATAGACGTACGAGAGCATATCCACAGGATCACAGATGGTTTCTTCGTCCCGCGTTTTAATCGAGAGCCGCAGTTTTCCCCCGATTTCGGTCATCGTATCGCGTTGCTCCAGGCGCATGTCGGGTATTCCAGGATCGCGGCGGGTAAAAGAAGTGGTCACCGTCCGCTTGAGCCGGATCGACATCACCGCAATATCGTAGATCAATTGATTCACGGAAAATGGAATCGAATCGGCATGGTTTTCCGCTTCCTGCCGAAGATAATCCATCAGCATGGCCTGGATGGCAGGAATCAAAACCCGCTGCACGAATACCGCCTCGATGTTTTCCATCGGAATGCCGAATGTGGCGGAAACGATTTCCCCGATCGTCCGCTGGGGATTGTCCTTCTGAATCTCCAATACCCGTTCCAACTGAGCGGCGTCTATGGTTCCGTTCTCCACAAGCACTTCGCCGAACGGCTTGCGCGTCTTCTGCATGGCATTCCTCCGTCCGGTTATACCGGAATGAAAAACCACATTTTTCGATTTCGTCCGGTAATAAAATATTCGTGGTCGGAAAAAAAAGAAACCCCAACCGCATGGCGAGGGGGTTACGCGTAAAATAACCAAAAAAAACTACGTCGGTTTAATTTGCCGATACGCGAAGAAATGCCGGGTAAAGACTAACCCCAATACTTTGAATAAGCGGCGGGGGAATCACGAATTTACCCTTGCATTCCTTCGGATCTCCAGATAAGGATTTCCCACAGACCGGACTCTTTGTCCCAATCTTATAAGAAGGAGCCTGTGCAGGCTTCTGAAGTGGCGGTACGTCTAGAATCGAACGGAAGTGTATTGAAAACGCAGTATTAAGAATCAGGAAAGGATCGGCGTCGCCTTCGACATGCGTATACGAAGAGGAAGGATATAAATAGTGAGAATGAATCGCCGTGGCGGAAGGAACGTATTGAATGGTTTGCTGGTTTTGTTTGGCCCAGACCCCCCATTCGATATCTTCCAATCCGGAGATTTTGTTGGAAAACGGGTGCGTCATCCAAGCCGAACGGCGGATAGCCGCAAAGACCAGGGAAAAGGGGATCCAATCCGGCGGCGCGCTGGTTTCGGGGAACACTTCCGCATATTGTTCTTGTAAGGCAGTCAGAGAATTGCTGCGGGGAAGCTGCCTGCCGAACGCAGCTTGAACATCGGTATCTTCAAATGCATTGAGAAGATTCCGCAACGAATTCGGAGAAGATAAAACGGCGTCTGCATTCAAAAAAACAATAATGTCTCCGCTGGTTTTTTCGATCGTCTGGTTAAGAACCTGTCCGGAATTTGTCTTGTTGGCCGAAATCATGTATCGCTTGCATGGAAAACCTTTCACAATTTCCCGTGTCCGATCCGAAGAACTGTAATCGATCACGGTTAAATCGAATTCCCGGAAGGACTGATTGAACAAGCATTTCAATGTGTCGGCAATAATCCAATCCGAATTGTTCGTACGAACGATCACCGAAACTGTCTTGGATGGATGAAGCGGGATCACGATATCAACCTCGCTAAAGTCATTTCATTTTCATTCAGAACCAAGAGCATTCATTCACAATGATTCTTGTAAAAAATACCCTTGTCCTGAATGATGAATCCCACTCAAAGGATTCATTTGCAAACATATTTAGCAATAATCCGGCCAAGATGTTACGAAATATCAATACAATCTGTAAACCTCAGTGAATTAATTATTTATGCAACCTGTGTTTTGTGGAAGAGGGTATGGCTGAATGGATATTATTTTACACAAGCAGGCAGGATTATAAAAATGAGAATATATTTCAAACCATCCCCGGGTTAAAATCAGGTGGTTTTTTCATTTTTCAGAATTCCTCCGTACCTCCTCATATATCTCGCGGGGTGGTTTCCGTAAATCCCAAACCAGACCCATCCAGGAAAAGATCGATAGAATATAATGGCTGATATCGATTTCCCACCAGTAAAATCCCTGCCGTTCGGAACCGGGATAGCGGTGGTGGTTGTTATGCCATCCCTCGCCTAACGTGATAATCGCCAACCAGAAACTATTCCGGCTCGAATCGTCTGTCGCGAAACGGCGGGTTCCCACAATATGGCAGAGGGTATTGATAAAAAAGGTACCGTGATATAAAAGAACGGTACTGACAAGGAATCCCCATACCAAAACCTGAAACCCCGACGTGTGAAGCTCGGGAAACAGAATCTTTATAAGAACGCCGAAATAAAAGAGACAAACAGCCATCGCTATAGGTACCAGATAATGGTACCGATTGAGCCATCGCAGCTCGGGATACCGCGAAAAATCCCGAATCGCGTTATAGTCTGTCTCATCGTAACGGGGACTTAAAATCCACCCAATATGCGCCCACCAAAAACCCCTCACAACGGGAGAATGGATATCCTCTTCCCGATCGGAGTAACGGTGATGGTGCCGATGGTGGGCAGCCCACCATAAAGGGCCTTTCTGGGCTGCTGCGGTTCCCAATATCGCGAGAATGAATTGAAACACCCGGCTGGTCTTGAAAGAACGATGGGCAAAGTATCGATGAAATCCAGCCGTGATACCAAACATGCGAACGGCATACATGACCAGGCACATCCCCGCAGCGAAGCCACTAAATCCCGCCCAGAAAATCAATCCCAAACTAAAATGAACGAGGATAAACGGGATGCTGGCCCAGGTTAGAATTCGATTGTCCGGCCGTTTCTCAATCCCGGAAAAAACAGGAGTATGTATTGGAACAGGGGGAAACGCCATGCAGAAAATCCTCACTGAGAAATTATTGAGAATCTGAAGGGTTGTTGATATTATCCACAAACATGATTATTTTATATTGTTTATCTAAATAGTAAACAATCAAGAGAAAAAAACTGTGATTTTATTTTCCTGCAAAACGGGAATCGGAGAACAGAATGCGGGGATTACTTTTTTTCTTCCTGACGGAAATAGAGTTCCGGATTAAACGTGCGTTTGCGAATATCGTATATCGTATCGATAAAATTCTCTTTAGCTTGCATGGTTCCAGCGCTGCAAAGCACTCGGAATATCTCACCGGTAGCCATCTCATCGAAAACCTGACGGGAGCGGAGAACTTTAACCGGTTCGTTCATGCGGTAACGCTTCACCATCCAGGCGAAGGTTCCTTCCGAGGACGGATCGAGATCGAGAGAACGCATTTCTTCGAGAAACATGTTGAATTGCCGCCATCGCTTATATCGCATGGCAACGATCATCACCAGCAGAATCATCCCCAATAATACGGCCAGACAAATCGTTAACGTGGTCGAATCGTACGATTTGGGATTGAAAAAATTGACGGGTAACGGATTACTTTGAGCCCATAAAACAGGACGGAACGACATGAACCAATCGCCAGAGATGAAGTCCATAGAAGATATACCGAGCCTTTCTGTATTACTTTCCCCCCAATACAAGAAAAACAGAAGGCAGGATTTCACTCACATAAAAATACTTACCTATCTAGAAGTTACATTAAATGTAATTAAATTCAAGCCCTATTTTTCCCTTATCGGCTTATTTCCTGTTTGTCTATGCGTATTTAGGATATCCCTCCCTAATAGTTCAACAACAGTTATGCAAAAAGAAGCAGAAACGGGACAAATCCAACGTAAACCGGCATAAAATAGAATGACTCATCAATATTACTATAATCGAATAAGTAGCAGGTTTCTTCGCATCTGACAA
This sequence comes from uncultured bacterium, assembly GCA_964520565.1. Taxonomy (GTDB): domain Bacteria; phylum Hinthialibacterota; class Hinthialibacteria; order Hinthialibacterales; family Hinthialibacteraceae; genus CAZFOX01. The sequence continues at coordinate 7,054 of CAZFOX010000216.1, forward strand.
GTGCACCGATTGAAAAGAAAAGCGCTTGTCTGGCAATAATTCCTTGCCATTCAATACCTTAAATGATTTGTAAAAAATCTGTTAATTTTCCGGAATCGGAGTGCCCCTCCCCTTATGATGGCAGGTTATCGGTCCTTGCCTTGCGTCCCAAATACCCGCCGTGATGACGCAGGCCGTAATCTTCCTGGGTAATGCCTTTCAGTTCCATCAGGGTCAACGCCAATGCGTCACTGATCGCGAGCATAACGGCGATGCTGGCGGAGGGCGTCAGCCCCAAGGGACAGGGTTCTTCGACAATCCCCATATCGAGCAGAATATCGCTCAGGTCGCGCAGCCGGGAATCGGGGTGCGACGTGATCCCGATAATGGTTTGCAGATGCAGATGTCGCGAGAGTTCGAGCATCTCGATCACTTCGTTGGATTTTCCGCTGGTCGAGAAAGCGACGATGCAATCGTTCCGGCCGACCAGCCCCAGATCGCCGTGCGCCGCCTCGCCGGGATGAATAAAAGCGGCAGGAGTAGCGGTCGAGCAGAGAGTCGCCGCAAATTTGCGAGCGATGTGAC
>CAZFOX010000217.1:0-7609 GCA_964520565.1 uncultured bacterium
AAAAAGACGATGGAAAAGATCTTTTTTCGAAAATATCTGTTCTTCTGTTATAGTACACCAATACAGTTGCTCAAAATTCAACACTCTCGCTGATCATGATAACCTTCTCGAACCAACATCTCGTCCTTCCACATTCTCCCCAATGAGCCGTTTACTTTCTCTGGCTTTCATGATAAATAACCAGTACAATAACATTTAGGGCGCATACTTTCCACTCACAGGAATTCGATTTGTTCCCATCATTGAAACGATACTTTTACGGTTTGGCATTAATGTTCCTGGGAACCGCTTCCTGGGGCGGCCAGGTTATCACAATCGAGGCTCTGGGAGCGGTGCGGATCACCTTCCCGGGAATGATCGGTTATGAGATCGGTGCCGCTGTCGCCGGGATCGGAGATTTTGATGGCGACGGATATCGCGATGCCGCCATTGGAGCCCCCTCTTTCGAACCCGCCGACATTGGAAATGAATACGATACGGGTGCGGTCTTTATTGTCTCCGGCGCGCAACTCGATCTGGACCGCGGCGAAATCGATCTATCGAGTAGTTCCTTTCAAGGCGTAATGGTGATGGGACGGTTCGAATCGCGCATCGGCCAGGTTTTAGAAGGAGCGCTGGATGTCAATGGCGATGGTTACAGCGATCTTTTAATCGGTTCGCCCAACCACAGCACCGGATACATCCTCTTCGGCAAACCCAACCTTCGCCGCGCCATTCCAATCAACGACCTTGGTGCGGATGGCGTGGAAATCGCTCATACCGGCTATTCGCTCTCTGCGGCAGGCGATTTCAACGGCGATGGATTTCCGGACGCTTTGTTTGGAAATCCGGCGTCTCAAGTTCTCTCGATTACTCAGGAAGAACGCGAGATGGAATTGGATGCCTGCCGGATAACAATCGTCTACGGCAAATCGCAATTCCCTGCCCAATTGGATTCCCGAATTCCCGGCGATCAAATTCTTTCCATGAGTGGAATCGCGGGCGCTCGGGCGGGAGAATCGATCTGCGGCAACATCGATTTGAACGCCGATGGATTCGTAGATATCGTCATCGTCGCGCCCAAAGGCGGCAAGGACTTGAAAGGCCGCGCATTTTTAATCGAAGGCGGTAAAACGGGTAGCGCGGATTACCAATTCGTCATCGACCACGCCAATAGTTACGTGCGCAGGGCAGGCGATGTGAATGCGGACGGATTTCCCGATCTACTGGTTGGGCGAGACGATCAATCTTCCTTCCTGATATGGGGGGGTGATCATCTTCAGGGAACTTGTGATTTACGTAATGTGGATTCGCGATGGGGCGTTCTGCTCCTGGGAGCGCCGTCCAGCTATGAAGCGGGCGATATCAATGGCGATGGCTTCGCCGACATCGCTGTAGGCCTTCCGCATGATTCCATTCGGGATAAAGCGCACGCGGGACGGGTAGTTATCCTTTTCGGCAGCGGAAAATGGCCGGATTCGATCGACATCCAACCCATGTGCGCAGGTGCACTCTCTCCCATCGATTATGTAGTCGTGGAGGGTTCTCAGGCCTTCGAAGCCTTCGGTTCCTCGATAGCCGTATTGGGCGATATTCAAAATGATGGATTTGGCGATATCCTCATCGGCGCTCCCTACCAAACCCTTCCGGGAGAACTACGGTTGGAAGCTCCTGGAGCGGCTTATGTCATTCAAGGCAAGAACCTTTTTCAAAGTATGCAAACACTCCGAAGCATTTTTTCCTCCAGCGAAAAGAAAAAAAATACCGATTCCGTAAAAAAATGAAATTTCCCTTCCCCCTTTTGGATATATCCAGATGAACGCTTAACCAAAAAAAACAGCCGGGCTGTCTCATATGTTGTGGAATAATTGATAAGTACTTGAATACTCGACGGATGGGGAAGGGCAACCTCGTGGATAAGGTGGAGCAGTGCAGCAGGATATTCAATCCGATCTCGACATCAGCACCGGCTTTCAGAGAGGGGAACGGTGGGCTTTTGAAGCGGCGGCGAGGCAATATTTTGCCCCGATCGTAAATTTTGTCGCTCATCTGCTTCATGATCGCGATCGCGCGGTGGATCTGACCCAGGAAGCTTTTTTTCTGGCTTGCCGCGCTCATGCGAAAGTCGATTCGACCCGCTCCCTGGGACCTTGGCTTTTTCAAATCGCCAGAAACCTCGCATACAAGAATTACAACCAGCGTAAAAAAGAAATGAACGTCTCTCTGGATAGCATTATGGAAGAAAACGATTCAGTCATAACCGTCCAAAATCAAAGTCCGCGCCGGGAAACGATCCGGCGAGAAATCCAGGAACGGGTTCAACGGGCCATGAACCGGCTCGCTCCGAAATACCGGGATATTATTACCCTTCGTATGATCCAGGGATTACCCAGCGAACGGGTAGCAGAACTGTTGAGCCTTCCCGTGGCAACAGTCAATACACGAATCCACCGGGCATTAAAAACCTTACGGCGATTCGCCCGGCAGGAAGGACTCCAGGAGGAAGAATTCTTCTCATGAGATGCTCCTCCATTCTCCAGGAATTAACAAACTGGGCGATCGACCGCGGCGATACAGCCCTCCCCGAACGCTTGGAAACTCATCTACGAGATTGTGCTCGTTGCCGGGAGGAATGGAAATCCATTCGCCAATGGACCGAACTGCTGCGACCCTCCCAGGAAGAAACTTGGCAGCCCGAAGAAGGTTTCTTCGAGCGATTGACTGAACAGGCCATGCTTGAAAAACGCCGTGCGGCCATTACAGAATCCACCCGCCGCGATCTGGCTCTGGATGGAACCGGTTGGATTGCCATCATGCAACAGCCTCTCTATCGTTGGCTCCCTTCTCTGGCGATATTCCTGCTGATTGCGATTCCCCTCGGATTGTGGTTATTCCGCATGCAAAACACGATTGGGGAATTCGATTTTTCTTCCGGCCAGGTAATCGCCCAGGCCCGCCAACCTCTCGATCCTCGCAAGGGAATGACCATCAAGCGCAATACTTCTGTCCAAACCCCTCAGAACGCGGAAAGCATCATCCGTCTCTATAGCGGCTCGGAAATTTGCGTGGCCTCCCTCTCCCGGGTAACGTTTATCGATAAACGCACTGTCCGGGTCGATCACGGAAAAGCCTATTTCGATATTTCCAAACAAAAAAGCGGTTTTATCGTTCAATTGCCCCAAGGCGAAGTCAAAGTCCTCGGCACAGCCTTCCTGGTTTCCATCGCGCAGGGAAAAGCTACCGTCACCGTTACCCGTGGTACCGTCCAGGTCATGAACGGCAATGCATCGGTTCAAGTGGAATCGGGTATGGAAAGCATTGTGGCATCGAACCAACGCCCCACTATCCCCCGGGCCGTTCAGCCCCAGAAAATGAATGCGGCAACCCGATGGATTAGCCAGATATGGGACCTTCGCAACCAGGAAGAACTACGCAAGTACTATCCCTCTTTGGCCGCGCCGACCCCCAAGGAATCAAATCAATGAAACAGGAAGGATTTACGCTCATCGAATTATTAATTGTGGTGGCGATCCTCGGCATCCTCGCCTCCATTGCCGTTCCTAATTATCGGGATGCCACCATCAAAAGCCGCGTGACCAAAGTCAAGATGGATTTACGAACCCTCGGCACGGCTTTACAGACCTATCGCATCGACCGCAATATCTATCCACGAAAATATAGCGATATGATGTTCTTCGCCGATTACCTTCTTCCCGATCTAACCTCCCCCGTTGCTTATCTCAATCAGGTCAGCGTCACAGATCCGTTCGGCCCTGTCGGCGAATACCAGGAACCGGAAAGACGTCCAACTGGACAAGAATTGGAAGATAAAGGATTCCTTCAAGCCGAAATGCCAGTTTTGAAGAATTCCTACACCTACACGCCCTATGTTAATTTCGCTCAAATGCACGGCGTGGAAAGTTTGCGTAAAGAAGCGTTTGCCCTGGCCAGTATGGGGCCCGATCAAATGGATACTTTTATTGTGGATTTCCCCTTCTTTCCGGGTTTCTACCGATACCCCACCGACTCGCCACGTGACTCCATATACAATCCCAGTAATGGCATTATCAGCCCTGGAGACATTGGCTTCTTCGGCGGCGATATCTCCATCAACGGCCTGATCGGCGGTTAATCATGGAGAGACCGGTCATAGATCTGCCCCCTTCCTTGCCTCTCACACTCCATAAGAACGCGGGATTTCTCGCCCGCCGTTATATCCTTACTGGTTCCAAATCCACCCCTTCACTCCAGTCCCCTCCTGTTGATACTCGTACGCCCCAATGTCTACTTTACCAACGCGCGGTAATCCCAAAAAGTCGTGTTCCTTCACTCCTTCTCCGCCCCACCCTGCATCGATGGCGGGCGATCCGGCAAACAGACGGAACACCTGATTGAGCGGATCGGCGAACATTGGATACTGGTTGAGGTTCCCTTCGCCAGGGTAAACATCGTCACCCCGAATAATCGAATACGCGATATCGATGGTCGAGCCGGATTCCAGTTTAATTGAGAGCTGATCGTCCCGCCCCCATATGATAGTGTTGTATACTTTGGCATGCGCGGGTTCCTGATGCATCCAGAAACCCTTGTCGCAGTTGACAATTGTGTTGTTATAACATGTGATCTGCGCACCGTTCTTAAAACCAATCCCTGTCTCGCAATCGATCACCACATTATTGACAATAATTGGCTTGGATGTTTTATCGCCCGAAATCCCAATGGGATCGTGGTTTCCACCCCGGCAATTCATCACCAGATTGCCTTCCACATAAGCGTCGCAATCGTCCAGATCGATGCCGTCGTCATCGCTGCCAAGAAATACATTATATCGAATGATCGGCCCGGGATTTTGGGTGGTTCCAATATCGACAGCATCGCTGTATCCGAATCGCCGTTCGAATGTATTGTACTCAACCAAAATCGGGCTGTTTACACCATGCACTGCCTCATTCTCTCCCTCGCCAAAACGGCAATGCCGAACCACCATATGATTCGTGTCGTGTCCGTGGACGGCTTTGGCATCAAAATCATCCGGCCAACGGGTAAACGTGCAATTCTCAATTATGACCGGCGCGGAGGTTTTGTAAGCGTTTACAACTCCAATTCGCCCTCCGGAGGCAAATGAACCCCGGTCGATATAACAATGTTTCAAGATACCGGTTCCATCTTTTTCAAATACTATCGCTCCCCAACGTTCATCTCCGGCGGGTAGAAAGTGGATAGGTTCTTCCATGGATCCAAGGGCATCGAGACGTCCAAACACTGTAATCACCACATCGTCCTGAATCCGAATTTCCACTCCCGGTTCTATCGTAACTGTAAAATTTTCTGGGATTTCCAAATCTTCTTTCACAATAATGGGCGACTGAGCCTTGTTCCAATTTTCATCCGATTGAACCGTCCCCGACCGGCTCGTATCGGCTGAAATGGAAGTAATACAAAAGAGGAAGAAAAAAAAGAGGGGAAAATAGGGAATACATATTATACAAAGCCTAAAATTTTTGTTACAATAAGCATAATTCATCTTGGTAACCTCTCATATTTCTTTACGTTTTTCCATTAGATTCTTTCAAGGCGATTCTACAAATATGTCTCTCAAAACACCTTTGGAGCCTTGGCAGAATTTGTTGAAATCTGAATTTCAAATATCTTTAACGAGTTTATCAATCGTATTCCTAAATTGTCATATCAAAAAGATATTTGGGCAAAAATAACTGAAACACCATGATAAAAGCCTCGCAATTTCTTGAATATTATCAGATAGAGCTGGTCGAAAAACTGGAAGACCTGCTCGACCGGTTTTATGCGGATATGCTGACCAGCGGCCTGAAACCTCTCACTGCCGAGCGCCATATCGCCAACGCAGAATTATTTCTGATCGAATATCACGCCTTTTACTTTCTCGACGATATTACCACACTGCGGCCGGAAAAAATCTACGATTTTCTGGGAGTCTGGTACTTTCAAAAAATCATCGAACCCACAGAAAACGATATCCTGGGAATATTGACGTCCCTCAGAAGATTCTTTTCCTTTGCCGCCAAAGAAGGGGCACTCCCCCAATCGGTCTGTCACGAACTGAAAAAGGTATGCCACGATAAAAACTATTTCATTCGACGTTTTCACCAATACGAATATAATCCCGATCTCTGTTTTCTCACTCACCGGCCATCGCAACGGAACCGAAAACAATCGTTGCGGGAGTGTGCGAAAAAATACTCCCAACCCGATGATATGGATGTATCCTTCCTCGATTCCCTGATCGAAGAAGACACCGGTTTATCGCTGGAAGAGATGATCAGTCAACTGATGCAGCGATTTCAAATGTTCCAACCGAGAGGGAATGTTATATCGTTGGAACCCTACTTGTATCCGGAACGATTCCTCGACCATCAAAAGAATCGATTAAAAAATCCTATTACACCAACCATACAAACACTCAAGGATCATTGCCTGACACTGCATCGAGCCAACCTGGTTTTCATGCGGTGGCTCGATCGTTATAACTGTCCTCTTGGCGATCTTCCCGCCGAAGCGATTGCTGCCTGTCTGGATTGCGACGGCCTCCTGGCCTGCCTGCTGGCACAACTCAATGTCGAACTGATCACATCGGAGGAAATTAATCTGGGTCACCGCCTGCTCGACATGATGGATAAAATGCTTTGGAAAGCCCGCTATCAGATCGCTCGATTTCTCGGTTTAGATCTGCGTTCCCTCCCTCTGTAATTTTTTTCATTGAAAGACAATGCGTAACATACTTAGAAAAATGATGTTATATATAAAAAAATAATCCATGATATGAATCTAATCCATTATCTTTTTCGGCCTCTCTCCTTAGGGGAACGAGGAACCGCTTTTCTAATTGGTTTTGGAATACTCTTCACGGTTTATAGCGACTGTGTGAATCGTCAATGGGATTTTCCAGTATATTATCTGGCCTCTCACGCTCTCTATAACCATCAAAATCCATACGATCCAGCCGTCCTTCAATCTCTCGCTGATTCGCTGGAAGAAGTTGGATACGGCGGGGGCCTTCCTTACCTTTATCCTCCCCATTTGGCGCGGTTAGGTTTCCCTTTCATCAAGATTCCTTTCTTTACATCTGCGTTTCTTTGGATGACTTTGAAATGTATCGCTCTCGAATCTTTGCTTTTTTTTAGTCTGATCCTGATGCGGATTCCCATTCATCCTCTTTCTTTGGTTCTTGCTCATGGAGTAGCCATTTTCTACCGGCCCATCGCGTTGGATTTTAACGCCGGGAATATCGCTACCATTGAAGCCGCTTTGATTTTAGCTGGACTGACAGCCTGGTCTTTCCAACACTATTCTTGGGCGGGAGGATTGACTATCGCGGGTTGTTCCCTCAAAGGATCGTCAAGCCTTATTTTATTGTATCCACTTCATTTACGCGATAGGACTTTATTAAAACCTTTAATAATTTTTTCTATAACTCTCGGATGTTGGATCGTGTTGGAATGGAAAGCCTTCCTGCAGTTTATTAACTTTTTCCGAAGTCCTATGTGGAATCAAATCTGGGATGAACAAGTTCAAAGTTTTTATAATTGCTCATCCGTAACAGTAATTTTAAGAACTTTTTCGGAAACATATTTTGCCGATCCTTTAATCAATA
>CAZFOX010000218.1:0-6975 GCA_964520565.1 uncultured bacterium
TTGCATGTTTCAGTTTCAGTTCGAGGGAGGGAGTGGATTGGGCGCTGACTTTGCTCCGTAATTCCTCAATTCCGTTTTCCAATTTCTCCAACAACAGTTTCCGTTGAAGAAAACCATCCGACATTTTTCGGAAATCATCCGCCATCTGCTGACTGGTCTTTGTGAATCGGCCCAACTTTTGATGCTGGTCCAATTCCCGCCTTGCCTCCAGAATGGCGTTCCGGATCTGCATGGCCACCCCATCGCGTATCAAACGGTTGAAACGTTCCTGTTGCGCGGCGGTATTATCCGTGGCTTCGTCTCTTTGCGAACGGATATCCTTCGTAAGTGACTTTAAATGCGATTTCTTTCGCAGCCGCTCCACCTGCTGACTGGCGCTGCCGTGGTCGTCCTGGGGATCGTAATTGGGATCGAAAATCATTCGGTGTCCTCAACATCATGCCCATTAAACGAACGTTCTTTGAAGGGAAGCGCGACGAGCTTATCGTTTGCCAGAACGATCGTGGTCGGGCCGCACTTCTTTTTGATCGTCAACGTCCGGTTCAGAATTCGAATATGCGTTCCCGCATAGATGGCTTTTTCCGCCCGTACCATGCGCGAACACGATTCACTATACGCCAGATCTTTGATCGCTCCGTCAAATGCCCGCTGGCGTTCCAGGATATCCTGGTTCAATTTCTTCAAGGCCTTCAGCAATTGATCAATCCGGGACGAATCGCCGCCCCCATTCGAACGCAACGTCTTCAACGCCTGTTCGGCCTGAGCCTTCTGCCGTTTCATCGATTTCAGGTTCTCCGAGAATTCATCCACCCGCTGCTTCAATTCGCCCAACTCCTCACCCAGAATCAATTCGGTACGGACTCCCATTTCCGAACCGATCTCGGAAGCGCAAATATCCTCCCAGGCGTGAATGGCACCCCCCATGATCTGACCGTTTCCTCCCGCCGCGTGCACGCGGCGACCAAAAACCTCCGACTTGATGATGGGGCCATTGATCGTCACATTTCCTCCGGCCACCACGCGAGCTCCATTGACATGAGCGGCTTCGACATTCTTTCCCGCCTGGATAACCGCTTTCTCCTTCCCATTGATGCCGCCCTGGCATAGTACCGAGCCCCCCGCATTGATTACGGCGGCTTCGATCACGCCCCGCACGGCAATATCCTGCTTGGACTCTACCGAAAAATTCGATAACACATCCCGGTTCACTGTCACGGAAACATTGGTTTTGATGTTCCCGCTCTCGAAATCCACGTTTCTCGGAATTGTTAACGCCGCCGTCACAACAATTCGGTCGTTTTCCGAATAGGCGCAACCATCGACTTTGGAAAGCAATTGCAGTCCCGTTTCGTCGCGCTCGCAATTATCTATCTTCGGCATCTCGACGTCCAGTCCGGAAGGACTCTCGATTTCACGGCCAAAGATATCGCACCCGTTTTCCCCCGCTCTCGCCGGGGTTTTCCTCAATATCAACTGACCCGCCTTGATGGGAACAAATAAATTTTGATTCTTGAAATCCATCCGGGACGATTCTTTGTGAAGAAACTGGGAGGTCTTCGCCAGGAGCTGAAGGGGATCTTCCAATGTTGCATTGATGCCTTGAATGGGAGGCTTCCCTAATGCGACTCGGACGACCTGATCGAATTGCTGATTTGCGAAAATACTCTTCAATTGGGTCTCATCCACTCCATAGACAATCCCTCGGCGTTTCAAACACTCCTGCAGATCCTCCACCGTCCATAAAGACGCCATCGGGGAAGAAATAATGACAAATGCCGCCATTCGATCCTGACTGATCGTGATACAGGGCCCCAATTCAATCAAAATCTCGCGCATATGGGGTAAAATCGTCTCTTTGGCTTCATTAGGGGGAGATAACTTTCCCTCTTGTACGGCATTTTGAAGGAATTTGTAGTAATATTTCAGGAAAGAAAACAGCGTTTCCCGCACACGCTGGGCCGGCATTTTTCCGCACCAGTCCAATAATTCACTGGCGAATTTTGCGTAATCGACGAGTTCGGCGCGAATGGTATTGGTTTCGCTTCGGGGAGGCAACGTTCGAACAAGATATTGCGTTCCATCCAAGAGCAACTGGAGCGCTCTCTGCAAAGATTCCACTTCACTCTTGGCTACCGGCATTGTCACAAAAGAAGCAACATCGGACATGATGACAATCGCAACTTTCTTCGAGAAGAAACTTCCCGAATATCCACGAATTCCCCAATGAGTCGATCTAAGAAATTCTCTATGTTTCGATACTCGCGCCTGATTGACACGGAATGAATACCAGCCAAAGTTATTTGAAATTGAGTTTTACATATTCATTCAAGGCTCCAAAAGCATTCTAAGAGATAAACTGTCAGAATCGCCTTGAAAGAATCTACAGTAACCAAACGATCCGGCCCCGGGATCTACTTCCCTTCCTTCTTTTGCTGATACGCCATTCGTTTCGTTTCTTTCTCTTCCGTCTTTTTCTGAGCGGCATCTTCCCGGATCAGTTTTAAAGCCGTCCCAATGGTTGTCATCAACAAATTGACTTTCTCTTCAAAAATTACGATAAACGATTCGTCGATTTCATCCATTTCCCGCTCGATATCCGGAATAAACGATAAAGCCACATTGGTGATGGGTTTTCCCAATTTTTCGATTTTAGTCCGCGATTCGGAACGCAAATCCCGCAATTCATGAACCAGATTGGTGGTGGATTGCAGATCGGTGGAAGAAAATTGGCTGAACTTGCCATTGGATAAGTCTTGGGCCAGCAACTCGGCAACCTGACTCCCGGTATCGAATTGCATACGCATAACCTGCCTCTTCTCCGCCAGGAATTTCAACCGGGCCTGGCGCGCCTGGGCAAAATACGGTTTTAATCGCTTCTTTCGGGAATTGTAGATGGGGATATTCTGTTCGCAGTACTGACGCAATTCCGCCACTCGCTCGAATTCGCGGTTCTGGATCGCCGTCATGATTTCGGCGGAAGCGCTCTCCACCTGCATGATGATCGGGTCTTCCTCTTTTTTCCGCTGAATGGCCATCTCCAGAACGGTCAACTCTTTCACCAGACTGGTGGCGCGGTTATTCATGCTTTCCAGATTCCGGCGAATGCTGACCAGGTCTTTTTCGGAAACCGAAGAAAACCGGCTGATATAGTCGATCCATTCCTGGCAACGCCTCAAACGGCGCGATATATCTTCGGCCAGACTGTTATCCCCCCGGATCGAACGCTGACGCAATTTATGGATCAACTCCTTGCGTCGAATTTCATCCGAGGCTTTCTTTTCCCTCTGCGTGACCGCGCGGATTTTCCCACCCTGGATATCCAAGGCAAGTTCCTTCAAAGGAACTCCTTCCGCACGACTCCGTTCCAGGATTTTTGCCGCCATTAAAGCCGTGGAAATCTGCGACATGGCGGATTCGTTCTCGGAATCCAACGACAGGTCTGGCTCTAACCCTTCATCAACCATTTTCACGATCCCCTAATGTTTAGTCATAAATAAGATTACACGTTGTCTATCATTCAGTATTGTTTCCAGATACTTTCGTATCTGATAATCCGGCAAAAAGTGTTTTGAAGACGAAACTCACACTATATCTTGTATTAACACTTGGATCGAACCACGAATTCTTGTGAATCGAATTTACGTTGATGACTTTTAGCCGTTTCGTCTTATCTGCATATCTAATCAAAAAAGGTGCCAAGTAACACTTCCCTTACTATTTAATAAATTTTTCTGATTATTTATATATAAGCACCTTATATTTATATACTTAGATTAAATCCCTTTCTAAATCGTATGAATTTTTTAAATCACTACGATTATCAATATTGAAAAATGAAATAGAATTGTAACCAATTTCGTTACAATTCTTAACCATTTATTGCTGGATCCGATTCCTCCGGCTGCTTGTTTCATCAGCCGTTAATCATTCGCGTCGGTTGCCCTGTCGATTCCAGAACGGATAACCATAAATCGCTCTCCGGATCCAACCGCTTTCGTTGCGAGACGGCGGCTTCTATCGGAATGTAAGTAAACGCGGAATTCCAATGCCCGACGATCAAGCCGGTTCGACCACTCATGGCGGCATGAACGGCACCGTGAGCCAGACGCAAACAAAACATTCGGTCGGAAGGAATCGCTTTCAATGATCGGACAATATAACTGGGATCGATATAACGAACCTCGGCGGCAATACCGCGTTCATTCAAGTGATCTTTCATACGGCCGTGAAGATACGTTCCTATATCTCCCAATTTCAGATTTCCGGACGCATCTTTTTCCCCCTGGCTTGCTGGAGAAGAAAGCAGATTCTGACCCGCGCCTTCCGCCACAACAACCACCGCATGATGCCGCTTCAGGAGACGCCTTTCCAAAGCCGCTAGAAATCCATTCGGCGGATCCAAATCGAAAGGGACTTCCGGGATCAGGGTGAAGTTCACTTCCCCGCTGGCGACCGAGGCGTTCGCGGCCAGAAATCCGGATTCGCGTCCCATCAGTTTGACGAGTGTGACGCCGTTATACGCCCCGTAGGCCTCCGCGTGTGCACTCAGTAATACGTCGGTGGCGACCGAGTAGGCAGTCTCGAAACCGAAACTCCGATCGATATACATCACATCGTTATCGATCGTCTTGGGAACTCCCACCACGGATATGGTTAAATTGCGTTTTCGAATTTCCTCCGTCAACGCCAGGGCGCCCCGTTGTGTTCCATCGCCGCCAATCGTGAAGAGAAGATTGATACGGTTCTTCACCAGATAATCGATCATGGCATCAATCGGTTGAGGTCCCCGGGACGATCCCAACAAGGTTCCTCCCCGAGTATGAATCTCCTGCACGCTATCCGGAGTCAATGGAATAAGAGGAAGCCGCGACTGTTCCACCAATCCCTTATACCCATAAGGAATCCCCAGAACTTTCTTGACCCCATAATGGAAATAGAGAGACTGCACCAGACCCTGAATGACATCGTTCAGACCCGGACACAATCCGCCACACGTTACAATTGCTGCCGTCACATCGTGGGGATCGAAAAAGATCCGGTCTCTGGGTCCCGCCAATTCAAACGAGGGGGGCTCTATTCCTGCATTCAGGCAATTCCGAATCGCAGCCAGCGAATTATCGTACAGGATGCGCTCGTCATCCTGTACAAAATTGGCGATTAAATCGTCCTGAACGTGAGAGAGTTTCATGGGAGACTGGATGGAAGACGATCCCAAACGGCGTATCCGAAAATCCGGCAACATCGATTCATTCATTGCAAACACCATGATTCGATGGAAAGTACCAAACCATTCCAGGATTTGTATTAAAAAATATCACTGTCTATATTGTGAACGATTCTTTCAAAAAAGTAACCGCCTTGGCCTATGAAATGAACCAAAGCGGCTTTATACGTCATTCATAGAATATAGGTTTTATACAGTCGCGAATTTCTCCGGTTCCACATAAGGGTAGAGTTCTGTGGAAAGATACCGTTCGCCGGTATCGGGAAGAACCACAACGACGTTTTTACCTTCTCCTATGGTTTGTGCGGCCTGCAAAGCGCAATAACAAGCCGCTCCGCTGGAAATCCCGGCAAAGATACCCTCTTCCTTACACAAACGCCTTGCCGTTTCCATAGCCTGGTCGTTCGAAACCTGCATGATTCGATCGATAATACTCCGATCCAGAATATCCGGAACAAAACCCGCCCCGATTCCCTGAATCTTATGCGAGCCGGGATTTCCTCCGGAAAGGACAGGAGAATGTTCCGGTTCCACGGCGATGATTTGAATATCCGGTTTCTTTTCTTTTAGAAAACGCCCCGCGCCGGTCAACGTGCCGCCCGTCCCCACTCCACAAACCAGCGCATCTACTTCTCCTTCGGTTTGTTCCCAGATTTCCGGACCAGTCGTCCGGTAGTGAACCTCGACATTGGCCTTGTTCTTAAATTGCTGAGGGAGAAAGTATCCCTTGTTCTGGCGAAGCAATTCTTCCGCTTTTTCGATGGCTCCCCGCATCCCTTTGGGGCCTTCTGTCAAGACAATCTCCGCCCCGAACGCCTGCAAAATCTTACGCCGTTCCAAACTCATGGTTTCCGGCATCACCAAAATGCAACGATAACCTTTCACAGCCGCAACCAGCGCCAGTCCGATCCCTGTATTTCCGCTGGTCGGCTCGACAATCGTTCCTCCGGGCTTGAGCGCCCCTTCCTTCTCCGCCGCTTCGATCATCGCCAAACCAATTCGCTCTTTCACACAACCCGCGGGATTCTGAGCTTCCAACTTTGCCCATACAGTAGCAGCACCTTCTACTGGCAGCCGGTTTAAGCGGACAATCGGAGTATTCCCGATCAGTTCAACAACACTGTTAACCCGTTTTGCCATCGAAACCTCCAATTCCATTTTCGTTCAGGACGTTTTAGGAATACAATATGCTAACTAAAGATATTTGAAATTCCGGTATCGGCGAATTCTTTCCAGGCTCAAAAAGGGTTTTGAGAGAAAAACTCGCAGAATCGCCTTGAAAGAATCTAGTAGTCTGACCGTTTAATTATTGTCGGGTAAAAAAGCTTGCTATGGATGAACTGGCGAATCGGATCATCGTTAGATTGCTTCGCTTTGCTCGCAATGACATTGCGATACATTCGTGTCATTGCGAACGAAGTGAAGCAATCTAAAAGCCAGATCGTTGTTTTTTACTCGACACTTTTTGCCGGTCGCTCTACTAGAGCGGTTCTCAAAATTTTGGTTGTTCATTTCACGCTCCCTCTTCGAAAAAGCCAATCATTTCAGGATTTTTCGACACGCATATACGAACGGATATTTGAAAACCACTCTTCATTGATTTACTTTTTATATTCTACCTTATTTATAGTGTATAGGCAATGGAACGCCCTTTATTCCTCTTGACCTGGCCGGAATCATGTCCAGTATACTCAGAACCAAGCCATGAATGATGTCATCCAGTCTCTCCGAGGAGAGATGCCAATATTATG
>CAZFOX010000218.1:6985-7607 GCA_964520565.1 uncultured bacterium
AAATCCTATTGACGGTGGAAAAAGGTATTTCGCCTACGCGAATCGATAAATACCTCGCCGATCGTTTATCCCAGATATCCCGCAGCCGCATTCAGCAATTAATCGACTTGCAGTTTATCCTTCTAAACGGATATCCCGTAACCCGTTCTAAAGAAAAGATTCATACCGGGGATCGCATTACGATCCATCTTCCTCCCCCGCTACCCAGCCAGGTCGAGCCGGAAGCGATTCCCATCGAGATTCTCTATGAAGACAACGACATCGCGGTCGTCAACAAACCGGCGGGACTTTGTGTCCATCCGACCGAACAAAGAACAACGGGAACTCTGGTTAATGGATTGTTGTATCATATCCACGATCTATCCGGCATCGGGGGCGTCCTTCGGCCCGGGATCGTCCACCGGCTGGATCGGGTAACCAGCGGGATTGTCCTGATTGCCAAAAACGATGTCGCTCATCACCGGTTGAGCGAATCCTTCAAGAACCGCCAGATCGAAAAGGTTTATTGGGCGATCGTGCATGGCGCGCCCCCGGCATTGGAAGGAGAGATCAATCAGCCGATAGGCCGCCATCCCCGCGACCGAAAACGGATGGCGATTCGTTCTGACGGACGAAATTCTCT
>CAZFOX010000219.1:0-7596 GCA_964520565.1 uncultured bacterium
TGATCAGCGATGGAAGCAATACACCCTATCGAATGAAAGTCCGGGGGCCGTCCTTCTGTAATTTAAGTATTCTGGAAGAGATCAGCCGCGATACCCTGATCGCCGACCTGGTCGCAACGGTGGGATCGATCGACTTGGTACTGGGAGAGGTGGATCGATAAATGATTGCATTAACCCAATGGTTCCAAACATGGCCTCTTCTGGGATATTTCCCTCTCTGGGTGTTGGCGATTCTATCCGCGTCGGTTTTTGCGGGCGTTGCATTAGCGGTGATCGCGGTCGCCGCATTGATCGAAGTGTGGCTGGAAAGAAAGGTATCCGCGCATATGCAATGCCGAGTAGGGCCCATGCATACGGGCTGGCATGGCGTATTGCAGACGGCCGCCGACGGTCTGAAATTATTCATCAAAGAAGACGTGATTCCCGCGATGGCGGATAAGCCGCTCTACATTCTCGCACCCGGGATTGTATTCAGCGGCGCTCTTTTATCCTGGGTGGCGCTTCCGCTGGGGCCCAATTGGATTCCCGCCGATCTCAACATCGGCATGTTGTATCTGCTGGCCACCTCCTCGCTGGTGGCGATCGGGATCATCATGGCGGGCTGGGCGTCGCACAATAAATGGACGCTGTACGGCGCAATGCGTGCATCCGCCCAGTTTCTTAGTTACGAAATTCCTACAGCCCTGCATATCATTCCACCGGTTCTGATGGCCGGTTCATTAAATCTAAGCGTTATTGTCAATTCGCAGGAGGCGGGTTTTCTGGGCGTCGGTGGATGGTATATATTCAATCCATTCTGTTTCATTGCTTTCGTGGCTTATTACGTGACATCGTTGGCCGAAGTCGGCCGGACTCCATTCGACCTGCCCGAATCGGAATCGGAACTAGTCGCGGGCGCGTTTACGGAGTATTCGGGCATTCGGTACGCCTTTTTTTATATGGCCGAGTACGCCGATCTGTTTGTTGTGTCGGCTATCGGCGCACTCCTGTTTTTGGGCGGCTGGCACGGCCCCTTCGGCCTGCACGGCTGGCCGATTTACATCGCGAAGGTCGTCGCTCTGATTCTGCTGGCCATGTGGCTGCGTTGGACGCTGCCCCGCCTGCGTATCGATCAATTGATGTCGACCTGTTGGAAATTCCTGATCCCCCTGGGATTAATCAACATTCTGCTGGTGGCGCTCTGGGCGAGTTGGACGATATGAAGAGCAGCCGGGCATAGTAGAAAGTTTGGTGAATGATGGCTGTATTAAAAGACGTTTATGCGGGATTCATCACGACCCTGAAGGGGATGGCGGTCACCTGGAAGGAACTCTTCCAGCCGGCGATCACCGTGCAATACCCCTATCAAAAGCGGGTTATGGCCGAACGGATGCGGGGCATGGTGGTCAACGACGCCAGTCTCTGCATCGCGTGCGATAAATGCGTTAAAATCTGCCCGGTGAATTGCCTGTACTGCGAGGCGGAAGGCAAAGGCAAGGAACGCCACCCGGTGGTTTTTACCATCGACTACATAAAATGCTGCTGGTGCGAGTTGTGTGTGGATGTCTGCCCGGTGAACAGCATCTATATGTCCAAAGATTACGAAACCGTCTTCACCGACCGCAGCCAGATGATCCGCGATTTCGTGCGGGATCCCATCCCTCCGATTCAAACGGAGGAGGGAAAGGCGGATCGACCCGCCGAATCCAAAGAGAGCGCCCCGGGGGCAGCCCCGGCCCACCAGGAGGGAGTATCCAATAGTGGACGTACTGCATAGCCTGACGTTCTATATCCTGGCGGCGGTTGTGTTGGCCTCCGCCGCTTTTACCGCGTTCTCCTCCAACCTGGTGCACGCCGCATTCTCTTTGCTGTTCACTTTTTTCGGGCTGGCTTGTTTATATATCCAATTGGGGGCCGATTTTGTCGGGGTGTCCCAGGTACTCATTTACGTCGGCGGCATTCTGGTTCTGCTGCTTTTCGGAGTGATGTTTACCGGCAGCCTGGCGGGAGGCGTCCGTCAGACGATTCAATTCAAAGGGAGCGCGATCCTGCTGGCGTTGCTGATGCTTCTCCTATTGCCAATCGCGGCAACGGCCCCTTGGATCGTGATGGAAAATCCCCAGGAGAAATTACTGGAATCGAATATCGCGGCCATCGGCCGGCAGCTGATGACCGATTACTTGTTGCCCTTTGAAGCCGCCTCTCTGCTTCTCCTGGTCGCCCTGATTGGAGCGGTGGTTATCGCCCGCGGCGAGCCCAAGGCGACCCCGGAAAGTGGAAACGAAAACGATTCGGCGGTTTCCTGAAACCGCCCGGCGAGGATTCGCATGGCAATCACGTTGCAGCATTATCTGATTGTATCCATCTCTCTTTTCGCGCTGGGGCTTTTTATCGTCATGACCCGGCGCAACGGCATCCGCATTCTGATGGGCGTGGAATTGATTCTCAATTCCGCCAATCTCAATCTGATTGCTTTTAACCGGTTTCTGCCCGGTTCCGGCGTGGACGGAAACATTTTCGCTATTTTTGTGATTATTCTGGCGGCGGCGGAAGCGGCGGTCGCCCTGGCGATCGTACTCGCCATTTATCAACAGTATTCCACGATTCACCTGGAAGAAATCAGTAATATGAAACACTGAGATTGCACGGGCAGGGTGGAATCGAGCATAGGGAATCGAAGAAAATACGTCCGTAAAAACGGATGGATGATATTGTAGAGAGGTAACGGATGGAAATTCTCGCCTGGTTGATCCTTGCGTTTCCCCTGGGCGCTCTGGGGATCCAGTATTTCTTCGGCAAGCGCCTGCCCCGCCAGGGCGATTGGCTCTCGACCGGGGCCATCGGCCTTTCTCTTCTTTGCAGCATTTTCGTTTTTATCCAGGTGATCGTGATCCAACACGACCCGCAGTTTATCTATCCTGAATATCCCGCTTATTATTCCTGGTTTTCCAGCGGCGATTTACAGTTCGGTTGGGGATTCCATATCGACAACCTGACCGCCGTCATGCTGATGGTGGTTTGTATCGTCAGTTTCGTGGTGCACGTCTATTCCATCGGCTATATGCACGGCGAGGAGTTTTATGACCGCTTCTTTGCCTATCTGAGCCTGTTCAGTTTTTCCATGCTGCTTCTGGTGTTATGCGACAACCTGTTCGTTCTCTATATCAGTTGGGAGCTGGTGGGCGTTTCTTCGTATTTGCTGATCGGATTTTATTTCTGGAAACACTCCGCCGCCGACGCCTGCAAGAAGGCGTTTCTCACCACGCGCGTGGGCGACGTTTTCATGTTCGTCGGGATACTAATCGTCGTTCTGTATATCGGAAAATTGAATTACCGCGAGGTGTTTGAAGCCGTATCGAAAGGCGAACTCAACGGCGGGGTACTGACCGTCGCCGCCATCTGCCTGTTCGGCGGTGCGGTGGGCAAATCGGCTCAATTCCCCCTGCATGTCTGGCTTCCGGACGCGATGGAAGGCCCTACCCCGGTGAGTGCCCTGATCCACGCCGCCACGATGGTTGCGGCGGGCGTTTATATGGTCGGGCGGCTCTTCCCGATCTTTTCCGCCTCGCCCGAAGCCATGCTGGTGATTGCCTATATCGGCCTGATCACCGCGTTTTTCGCCGCCACCATCGCCATCACCCAGACCGACATCAAACGCATCCTGGCCTATTCGACCGTCAGCCAATTGGGATACATGATAACCGCTCTGGGAGTGGGCGCTTACACGGCCGGTCTCTATCACCTGATGACGCACGCTTTCTTTAAGGCGCTTCTCTTCCTGTGCAGCGGCAGCGTCATCCACGCCGTGCATACCAACGAGATCACCCGGATGGGCGGATTGCGGCAAAAGATGCCCGTCACCGCATTGACCATGCTCATCGGTACGCTGGCCATAGCGGGCGTTCCGTTCTTTTCCGGCTTTGGCAGCAAGGATGCCATTCTGGCGGGCGCGTTGCAGTTCGGCGTGGAGCATCCCCAACATTTCCCGATCTTTTTGGGATTATGGATCGGTGCGGCAATCACGGCGTTCTATATGTTCCGCCTGATTTTCCTGACCTTCTTCGGCGAGCCGCGCGATCCGGAGCGTTTCGATCATGCGCACGAATCGCCTGCCACCATGACCGTTCCCCTGATGATTTTGGCCGTTCTTTCAATCCTGGGCGGATTTTTCCTGTATGGCGGGCTTTGGTTCAATCATCTGGTCGTGCCGCCGGTCATCGGCGAAGGGGCGGCGCACGGCGGACATCACGGCAGCGTCTGGGTGCATTACGGCGCGATGGTGCTTTCGCTAGTCGCCGCGTTCTCGGGCATCGTTCTTTCGTATCTGGTTTATTACAAGAAATCCATTTCCGCCGAAGCTTTGGCGAAAAAATACAATACCCTTTATCAAGTTTCTTACAACAAGTATTGGGTGGACGAATTTTATCAGAAGACCGTCATCGCATTCGTGCTGAAAATTCGGATGCTGTTGCGCGGATTCGATAACAAGGTCGTAGACGGCGCGGTGAACGCCACCGCTCCGGCGCTAATCGGAACAACGCGCTTTTCCGGGGCTATCGACAAATACGTGGTCGACGGGCTGGTTAACCTGCTGGCCATCGTCGTTCAAGCAGTGGGTGCAATCAGCACCCTCTTCCAAAGCGGTGTGATTCAGAATTACCTGTTCAAGGCCGGTTTCGCAATCGGTGCGATACTGTTGTTTCACAACGTAATTATTCGGGTATTTTACTGATACCCGCGACAATACGCATAGGGAGTAAGCAAGGATGGAATCCCAGAATCATTTGCTTACATGGATGACGTTCTGGCCCCTCATCGGCGCGGCAGTTATTCTCTGCACTCCGTCCCGGGCCCGGTTGTTCATCAAGCAACTCGCCTTTCTCTTCACAATCCCCTCGCTGCTTTGCGGATTGTGGATGTTGAAGACATTCGATCCCGCTGCGCCGGGGTATCAGTTTACCGCCCGCGTTCCCTGGATCGACATCTTCAACATTTACTATTACGTCGGAGCGGACGGGCTATCGGTGCCTTTGCTATTCCTGACAGTGCTCCTTTGCCCCATCTGCATTCTCGCCTCGTGGGGCATCGACGACCGCGTCAAAGGATATTTCTCGCTCTTTCTGTTGCTCGAGACGGGCATGCTGGGTGTCTTCATCGCGCTGGATTTCTTCCTGTTTTACGTCTTCTGGGAACTGATGCTGCTGCCCATGTACTTTCTGATCGGCATCTGGGGAGGTCCCCGGCGCGAATACGCGGCCATCAAGTTCTTCCTTTATACCCTGTTTGGCAGCGTGTTCCTGTTTATCGCCATGATCGTCATCTACCTTTATACGGGGTATTCTTTCGACCTGACGAAACTGGGCGAACAGATCGCGGCGTCCGAAATGGCGTCCGCCACGACTCTGAAATGGTGGCTGTTCCTGGCCATGTACGTGGCCTTCGCCATCAAGATTCCCGCCTTTCCATTCCACACATGGTTACCGGACGCGCACGTGGAAGCGCCCACCGCCATCAGCGTGATCCTGGCGGGCATTCTCTTGAAGATGGGAACCTACGGCCTGCTGCGGATCAGTTATCCGCTGATGCCCGATATGGCCATCGCCTTCGCCATTCCGATCGCCGTGATTGCGCTGATTAACATCGTATACGGAGCGCTGGTGGCAATGGCCCAGAGCGATCTGAAAAAACTGGTGGCCTATTCGAGCATCAGCCACATGGGCATCGTCATGCTGGGTATGGCCGCCATGACCCGCGGGGGCATGAACGGCGCGGTCATGCAGATGTTCAATCACGGAACCATCACCGCCATGCTCTTCCTTCTGGTGGGCGTCGTTTACGACCGCGCCCATCACCGCGACATCGACGGATTCGGCGGACTGGCCAAGAATATGACCGTCTATGCAGGCATCACGGCGGTGGCCTTTTTCGCGGCGCTCGGTCTGCCTGGATTTTCAGGATTCATCAGCGAAATCCTGGCCTTTATCGGCGCGTTCAACAGCGAAATCTTGACGATCCGCGTGATTGCGGTTCTCGGAACCTCGGGCATCGTGCTGACCGCCGCCTACATGCTTTGGACGTATCAGCGCATGTTCCTGGGTCCGGTGAACGAAAAGTATACCGATCTGCCCGACTGCACTCTGCGGGAAAAATTCACCTTGATTCCCCTGGCGGTCATCATCTTTATTTTGGGAATCTTTCCCAAACTCTTGATCGATCTTTTCGATCCAACCATGCAGCGGTTGTTGGATCTGTTGAAATGATGTTCTTGCGCGAGAGCGTATACGGTTATGGTTATCCCCGATTGACGGGAATAACGGAACAAGCCGATTGAATCGGCCATGAACGCCGAGGATCGTTTTGATGGGAAACATCGAAAGTCTATCGTATTTCATACCGGAACTGATACTGACGGTCACCCTCGTCCTGGTGCTCCTGGCGGACATTCTGGGCGCGGAACGCGCCCGGTGGGACACGACCGGCGCGTTGGCGCTGCTGGGAACCGCCGCCGCCTTTCTCTTTCACATTTCTCTCTATGACAAACAACCCACCCTGCTCTTTCAGGGTATGTTGGCACACGATATGTTTTCCGCCTTCTTCCGGGGATTTTTTCTTTTCTGCACCGGCATCGTTATTTATATGTCGATGTTTACCCGCGAGGTAATCCCCCTTAAGAAAGGCGAATATTACTCAATCCTGCTATCGGTCACTATCGGCATGAGCCTGGTGGCCTCTTCGCATAATCTGGTCATGTTCTATCTGGCGCTGGAGCTGATGAGCCTGGGTTCCTACATCCTCGCCGGATTCTCGCGCACCATCGGCCGTTCCGAAGAAGCGTCGCTCAAATACGTCCTTTACGGCGGGGTATCCACCGCTGTCATGCTGTTCGGTTTGAGCCTGTTATACGGGCTGACCGGAAGCCTGTCGTTCGATGGCATCCGCCAGGGTTTGGAGACAGCGCCCGGGAACGTCGATCTGGCCATTTACACCATCTTCATTTTCATCCTGGCGGGTGCGGGTTATAAAATCGCCATGGTTCCCTTTCACTTCTGGGCGCCGGATGTGTATGAAGGCTCTCCGACGCCGATCACCGCCTATCTATCGGTCGCTTCCAAGGGCGCCGGATTCGCCCTACTCATCCGCCTCGCTTATACTGTCCTGCTCGTTCAACCAACCCCCGGCGGGCCCTGGATGGAGGTAAGCGGCATTTCCATCAACTGGACATTTCACATCGCCCTGCTTTCCGTGATCACCATGACACTGGGGAATCTGGGCGCGATCGTCCAGGTGAACCTCAAGCGCCTGCTGGCTTATTCCGGCATCGCCCATGCGGGTTACCTGCTCATGGGACTCAGCGCGCTCAACGACACGGGTCTCCAGGCCGTGATTTTTTATCTGATCGCCTACCTCTTCACCAACCTAGCCGCTTTCCTGGTGGTGATCATGATGGTCGAAGCCCAGAACGACGAGCGCATCACCGGCGTGCGCGGCTTGTGGAAACGGGCTCCTTACACCGCCGCTTTCATGACGTTTGCTCTTTTCTCTCTGATCGGGATTCCCCCCACGGCGGGATTTGTCGGGAAACTGTATCTCTTCATCGCCATTCTTCAGGAGAAGATG